>JANQSB010000602.1 GCA_028284295.1 Myxococcota bacterium
CCGCGTTGGCGGACCGGAGCGCGGCCAGCTCGGCCGCTTCCTGATACCAGACGACGGCCTCCTCGCCGAGCTCGGACTCGTCGAAGTGGCGCGCCACCAGCTCCGGCTCGGCCGCCGCCCGGTCCGGGAATTCCTGGGCCAGCGCGCGCGCGACGCGTCGGTGCAGACGTCGCCGCTCGCTGCGCAGCAGGGTGTCGTAGGCGGTGTCCCGGATGAGCGCATGCTTGAAGGCGAACTCCGCCGACGGCGGCCCGCTCGTCGGATACACCAGCCCCGCGCGCTGCAGGGCGTCGACGGCCTCCTGGAGCGCGTCCTCCGGCATCTCCGCGACGACCCGGAGCAGCTCCAGGGAGAACTCCCTCCCGAGCACCGCGGCGAGCTGGGCGAGCTCCTTGGCACGACCCAGGCGATCGAGGCGTGAGGTCAGCGAGCTCTGGAGGGTGTTCGGCACGGTCGAGCCGGAGTCGGTACCGAGGCCCGCTTCCGAGTCCGACTCGAGCACCGCCCGCGTGAGCTCCTCGACGAAGAGCGGCACGCCGTCCGCGCGGGAGACGATTCGCGTCACGAGCGCGGGCGCGAAGCTGCGACCTCCGCCCATGCCCTCGACCATCTCGGCCATCTGCTGCCGCGTCAGTGGATTCAGGGACAGGTGTCGGAGGCGGGACAGCTCGGTCGGGGGGAGCTCGAAGTGCGGCTCGAAGGAGGGACGGAAGGTCAGGATCAGCAGGACGGGCTTGTCCGAGCCCTGGGAGACGAAACGGTCGATCAGCTCCAAGGTGGAGGGATCGATCCAGTGGAGGTCCTCGATCACGAGGACGACCGGCTCGTCCTCGGCGACCCGGAACAGCCAGGCCGAGAGCGATTCCAGGATCTTCTGTCGCTGCTGCTCCGGGTTCGGGGGAGGCTCCGGGTAGCCCTCCGGCATCGGGACCGAGAGCAGGTTCGCGATGGCGGGGATCACCTCGCGCAGGGGCAGCCCGGTCGATTCGAGAGCGCGCTCGAGCTTGGCGCTCCGCTCGGCCGGCGGGTCTTCGTCCTCGAGCTCGACCTGCGCCCGGAGCACGCCCACCACCGGGTGGAAGGCGCTCGCCTCGTAGTAGGGCGAGCAGCGCCCTTCGAGCCAGAGATGGGGCTGGCCCTCCAGACGGCTGCGAAGCTCGCGCACCAGGCGGGACTTCCCGATCCCGGCCTCCCCCGCGAGCAGGACGACCTGACCACTGCCTTCGAGGATCTGTCCCCACTGATCCAGCAGCAGCGAGAGCTCCTGCTCGCGCCCGACGAAGGGAGCAGCGGGAAAACGGTCGCCCCCGCCCGGTGCCAGCGCCCGGAAGATGGGAACGGGGTCCCGGATGCCCTTCAAGGACCGCGTCCCGACGGGCTCGAGCTCGAAGCGCCGCTCGACCAGTCGTGCCGTCTCTTCGCTCATCACCACGGTGTCGGGCTCCGCCTCGTTCTGCAGCCGCGCCGTGAGATGGATGGGCTCCCCCATCGCGATCAGGTCCCGACCCTCCCCGAGCGCGCCGAGCACGACCTCACCGGTGTGGATGCCGACGCGCACCTGGAGCGGACGTCGAGCGAGCGCCGGGATGCCCCGAGCCAGCTGCTCGCTCAGCGCGGGGACATCGGCCAGGACGTCCAGCGCCATCTGCACGGCGCGGACGGGATCGTCCTCGTGAGCCTCGGGATAGCCGAAGTAGACGAGCACCCCGTCGCCGAGGTACTGGGCCAGGGTCCCGTCGTGGCTCGTGATCCATCGCGCGCACAGCTCGTGGAAGCCCCCGATCGCCTCTCCCAGATCCTCGGCGTCGATGCGTTGCGACAGACCGGTCGAGTCGACCAGGTCGCAGAAGATGCTCGTGATGGTTCGCCGCTCTCCGGCGGATGCCCGCCGTTCGGGCGCCCCTTCCTCCCGCGCCGCCAGGAGCCGCCCGCATCGCATGCAGAACCTCGCACCGAGCGGATTCGGATGCTGACACGACGCGCAGTTCATGGGACCTCGGGAGGAGAGGAAGGCGACTAGCGACCTCCGAATGGTCGCACACCGGACCCCCGCCGGCGCCCCCGGCCGTGCCGCGGCTGGCCGAGCACCCGCGTTCGCTCGTCGCGCTGTCCGCACTCGGTACAGACCTTCCGCGGCCGCGCAGCCCTACACTCCACCCGGCCGCCGACCCGCGCGGGACGGACGTGGAGACCGACATGGAGCAGGCAGCAGAGCCGTACTGGCCCTTCTACTGCGAGGAGAACGTCTGGCATGCGTGTGCGGCTCCGATGGCGCGGGGATGCGACGCCTGGGCGATCTTCGTCTCCAACCCCGCGCGCGCCGTCGCCATGCGCGCCCAGCGGCAGGCTCCGCGAGGCCGACTCGTCCTCTGGGACTACCACGCGGTGCTGCTCGTTCGAGAAGACGAGGGGCTCGTCGTTCACGATCCGGAGTCCCGGCTCGGCGGGCATGCACCCGCCCTCGACTGGCTGGACACGAGCTTCCCGAAGCTGCCCGAACGCTATGCCCCGCGCTTCCGGGTCGTGACCGCGCAGCAGTATCGCTGCGAGCTGCGGAGCGATCGGAGCCACATGCACAGGGGGCAGCGGTTCCGGAAGCCGCCGCCCCCGTGGCCGTGCATCGGAGAAGGCACGAACCTGATGCGCTTCGTGGACACCGAGAGGAGCTTCCTGGGCAGGACCTTCGACGCGGCCGGGATGCGCGAGTGGCTCCGACGCGACGCTCCGGCCAGCGACTGAGTCAGCCCCCGACCGCCGCCCGCTGGGTCCGGATCCGCCGCCACTGATAGAGCAGGACCCCCACCACCATCAGGGCCGTTCCCGGCCGCCAGTACTCGTCGATCCAGGCGAGCAGCTCCTCGATGGGCTCGCGCAGGGTCTCCGCGAAGAGCAGGATGGCCAGGACGCGCAGAGCGAGACCCAGGCCGGCGAGCGAGACGAAGAGTCCGAGGCCCATCCCGGACATGCCCGCGAGCGCACTGATCGTGGGGCCGGTCATCGCGAAGGTGACCGTGCGCGACCAGCGCTGGAAGAGCGCCTCGAGCCAGCGCACGAAGCGAGCGAAGCGCGCCGCGCGTTGCTCCAACCAGTACACGCCCGCGGGCCCCATCGACCGTCCGAGCTGGTAGCTCGCCAGGTAGAAGGCCATCCGGCGCAGGACCGCGACCGCGACGAAGGCGAAGGGGTCGACGATCGGCGCCACGAGCACGAGGTGTCGTCCCAGCGGGCTCAGGGCGATGAGCAGGAGCGGGTAGTGGTTGACCAGGTAGAGCGACGACGCGACACCGGCCATGGAGCCGATCGAGAGCACTCCCAGCGCCGAGAGCGCGCGCCGGGCCAGGGCACGTCTCTCCGGATCCAGTGTCGCCGGATCGGGACCGGGTACGAGGCTGTCGGGGACCGTCGACAAGGCTGCGAGCTTACCGAAGCCGCTGTTGCCACAGCCCCTGGGACGGCCCTGACTGCGTCCTCAGGGAGCTTTGCTCGCAGTCGCGACGGGCTCCGGGTAGCCTTCCTGTCACTGCGATGCGTCGGGGTGTACCCCGCACGCGGGTCCCGGCGCCGAGCCGATCCATTCGGCAAGGAGGACCTGATGAACGACGCAGCCCGAAACACCGGTCACAGCGCCGCCGACTTTCTCTACGACGCCTTCTACTCGGCCGCCCTGGGTGGCTCCGCGGTCGCGCTCTTCTTCCTGGCGGTGGACGTCGCGCGGGGAGACGCGCTCCTGACTCCCACCGTCATCGGGGCGGTGCTCTTCCAGGGAGCGTCCCCCGGAGAGGTCGCCCGGGTGGACCTGGCCATCGTCGCGTTCTACAGCCTCGTGCACTTCGCGATCTTCGGACTCCTGGGCGCCGCCATCTCCGTGCTCGTCCACGAGGTGGAGCTGCACTCGAAGCACCCTGCGATCCTGCTCTTCGTCGTCTTCGCGGTGTTCGAGGTGGGCTTCTTCGGCGCCGCCTCCGTCCTGCTGCCGGGAGTCATCGCCTGGCTCGGCTACGGGCAGGTCGCCGCTGCCAACCTGCTGGCCGCCGCCACCATCGGCGCCTTCCTGATCTCGTCGCACCGGCCAGACCTCTGGCTGCGCTTCAGGAACTCCGCGCGACTGATCGCGATCGGCCCCACGGATCGCGACTGAGTCCGGGCCTCAGCGCTCCGGCGACACCTCTTCGAGCTCGCGCTGCGCGGTCTCGGGGAGGAAGAGCCAGATGACGAGAGGCGGGAGGATCAGCACCGGCGTCAGCATCGTCACGGCGCCGGCATGCGATCCGGTGATCTCGTACAAGCTGCCCTCGATCGAGAGCCCGGCGATGCCGCCCAGCGTGCCCACCACCATCCGCATTCCCGAAGCCGTGGAACGGTGCGAGGTGGGGAAGAGCTCCGTCCCCAGCGCCTTGAAGAGGATTCCGATCGCCAGGATCGAGAACACCGCAGCCACCCACAGGAAGGGAATCGCGTAGCCCTCGCTGTTGTAGAAGCCGGCGAGCGCCAGTCCGTTGACGAGCATCGCGACACACAGAACGGGCTTGCGACCGAAGCGGTCGCCCAGCTGGCCCGCGACGACGTTGCCGAGGATCCCGAGCGCGCCGCCGACCAGGAAGACCGCCGTCACCTGCCCGGGCGAGTAGCCGTGCACCTCCTGCAGGGTCTTGGGCATGAAGGTGTATGCCGTGGCGATCACGAAGTCGAAGGGGAAGAGCGCCAGCGAGAGCACCGCGACGCGACGTGGGTACATGCGCGCGAGGTGGAGGATCGGGCGGAGACCGCCCAGCAGCCCCTCCTCCTTCCGCTCGGCTCGCTGCTCCTGGAATCGCCGGGTCTCCGGCAGCTTGCGGCGGAACCAGGCCAGGAAGAGGAGCGGCACCACCCCGATGAGGTAGAGCGAACGCCAGCCGTAGGGCATGTGGTCGACGGCGGCGAAGACCGCCGCCGAGGCACCGTGCCCGAGCGAGCCGAGGGCGCCGAGCATCCCGATCCCCCAGCCCCGATCGCGGGCGTGCAGCTCCTCGGCGAGCACCACGACCGCCAACAGGGTCTCCGCGGTGATGAAGACGCGCGCGGTCAGCTGCATCAGCATGAACTGGCGGGCATCCTGGGCGAAGGCGGTTCCGAAGGTGCATACCGTGAAGCCGACGATGGTGAGCAGCAGGAGGCGTCGTCGACCGACGCGGTCGGCCAACACGGAGAGCGCGAACGCGACGAGTGATCCGGCCCTCACCACGGCGGTCACGCCCGCGATCTCCGACTCGGGGATCTGCAGGCCGACCTGGATCTGTTTGAGGGCCAGCCCCATCAGGCTGACGTCGTACTGTTCGAAGAACTCGGCCAACGCGAGCAGACCCAGCAGCGACCACTGGCTCTGCTTGAGCGCGGGGACCTGCCCCGCGTAGGGGATCGCGTAGGTCCACCACGGACGCCCCTCTCGCACCGGGTCGTCGGCCCCGCCTCCAGGAGCGGAATTCGCGTCGTCCACTGGATCCACCTCGTCGCGCCTGCCCACGCGCCCGAACGAAGTCCGCCGCGGTCACGCAGGTATAGCCGGTCGTTTGCGGCGCCCGCCCCCGACATGGGGTGCCGGGCGGATCGGACACGGTTCCGCTCGTCCCGCCGCTGTCCGACGACGCCGCGGCAGCTACCGTCTATCGCCCATCATCGAGGAGCCCCCCGTGAGCGAGAGTGCGGAGAACTACGAGCAGGTCTCGATCTACCGACTCGACCCGGAGATCCAGCAGGAGCTGCTCTCGACGGCGCGCGAGTGCGTCTTCAACTGGTGCACCCGGGACCAGTGGCCGATGGGCGTGATCATGTCGTTCCTGTGGGCGCGCGATCGGGTCTGGCTCACCGCCGGCGCACACCGCCATCGGATCGCTGCAGTGAGGCGAAACCCCCAGGTCTCGGTGGTCGTCACGAGCACCGGAACCCACCTCGGCGGAGCCAAGACCGTCACCATCAAGGGTCGCTGCACGATTCACGAGGACGAAGAGACCAAGTCCTGGTTCTACCCGGCGTTCTCCCGGCACCTGCATCCGGACAGCGAGCGCGCCGCGAGCGAGTTCCAGGAGATGCTGGACTCCCCGCTCCGTGTGGTGCTCGAGGTCGAGCCCGTCAAGTTCATCACCTACGACGGGGTCAAGATGGCCCTGCACAGCCGCGGGAAGCTCGACCCCTCCCAGCTCTCGGAGCCGAGCGAAGCCGACACCGTGCGCCTGCAGCGCGAGATGGAGAAGCGCGGGATCTCCTAGCAGGGTGCTGAAGAAGCCCGGACCGAGCGAGCTGCGTGGGTCTTCGTCGAGATCGAGGCGCGAATCCGCCGGCTAGACTGGCCGGGATGATTCGATCCTGTCTGGAAGTCGGACGTCGCGCGGCCCTCACGGCCGGGATCGCGTGGCTCGCCGTCGGGTGCGCGGGCACACCGCCGCGCCTGCACTACGACGCCCTGTCCCTGCCGGGCACGGAGCGCAGCCTGGAGTACGCGGTGTACACGCCGCCCGGCTTCGAGCCGGAGGAGGAGCTTCCGCTCGTCGTCTTCCTCCACGGGGCTGGCGACGGACCGGACTGCTTCGACGACGCCGGGGTCGGCGAGCACCTCGATCTGGGAATCGCGGCGGGCCGCGTTCCACGCGCGGTCATCGTCGTCCCCCGCGGAGACTTCGGCTTCTGGGAGAACTGGGCGGACGGCAGCTTCCGATACCGGGACTGGGTGGTACGCGATCTGATGCCCTTCATCGCATCCCGCTACGGAACGGCGCCCTGCCCGGAAGGCTGCCACCTCGTCGGGATCTCCATGGGGGGGCACGGCGCCCTGCGCTTCGCGCTCCATGAGCCTGGCCACTTCGACAGCGTCACGGCGATCAGCGCCCCCATCCTCAACACCGAGGATGCCTGGGAGCTCACCCACGAGTCGTGGGTCCGCTTCGTGATTCCCGCCCGTCGAATCTGGGGGGATGGCTCTCGCGAGAGCATCGAGCGGGAGGACTTCTTCCTGCGCTGGACGCGCCCCGCGGACCTGGGTGGCACGCGCTTGATGCTCGCCTGGGGCGACCGCGACCACCGCCGCATCATCGAGACCAACGAACGCTTCGAGAAGCACCTGCGAGGACATCGGATCCCCTTCGAGGTCCTCGTCTTCCCGGGTCGGCACAATTGGAAGGCCTGGACGCCCGCACTCGACACGGTCCTGGCGGACCAGATCGGTCGCGCCGTCGCCGCGCCGGCGGGCACGCCCTCCCCCGAGCCCGCAAGAACGGCTCACACGAAGTAGAGCACGAGTGACGCGAGCCGGTCGATGACCCGTTCGACGGGGCCGCGCGCGGCCAGGCTCGCGTGGTCGACACGGTGTGAGCCCCGGAGGTCGGTCTCGACCCGTTCGGCGAATCGCGCCGGGGTCTCGCCCCCCTCGACGATGAGATTGACCTCGAAGTTGTGCTCGAAGCTCTGCCGATCGAGGTTGGAGGTGCCGAGGATGCCCCACTGGCCGTCGAAGACCGCCAGCTTCGCGTGCATCATGGCGCGTTCGTACTCGAAGACCCGAACCCCGGCATCCAGCAGCCGCGGCACGATGGCGCGAACCGCGCGCCGCAGGACCGGATGGTCGGTCCGACCCGCCAGGAGCAGGTCCACCCGGACGCCGCGCCGGCTCGCCCGCGCCAGTGCGTCGAGCACGCGCCTTCCAGGCGCGAAGTAGGGACTCTCGAGCAGCACCTCCTCGCGGGCCGCCTCCACCGCCGAGACGATCAGCTCCCGCATCCGTCGGCGCTGGTAGGCCGGCCCGTCGGGCAGCACGGCACAGCGGACACTGCCCGCCGGAGCCGGCTCGCGAAGGAGCAGCGCGTCCCACGGCAGCGCGGGACCATCTGCCCGGAACCAGCTCTCCAGGAAGACCGCTTCCAGATCGCGCACCACCGGCCCCTCGAGGCGCACGTGGGCGTCCCGCCACTCGCCCTCGCCGCAGCCACCGCCCGAGCCCCCGATCCCCGTGCGGTACTCCTCTCCGATGTTCAGGCCCCCCGTGAAGGCGACGCGCCCGTCCACCACGAGGATCTTGCGATGATCCCGCCGCCGGGGCGCGAAGCGGGGATAGGGCAGGACCACGGGGTTGAAGGCCACGATCTCCGCACCGGCGTCGCGCAGGGGTTCGAGAGCGCGCGCATCGAGCCCGCGAGACCCCACGCTGTCGTAGAGCAGCCGGACCTCGACCCCGTCCGCAGCCCGGCCGCGCAGCGCTTCCAGGAATCGCGTTCCGGTGGCGTCGGCGCGCAGGATGTAGGTCTCCAGGTGCACGCGCTCGCGGGCCTCCTCGATGACCTCGAGCATGGCCTCGAGCCCCGCACGGCCCGTGTCGAAGAGCTCCACCCGGTTCGCCTCGGTGAAGCGCAGGCGCCGCGAGCGGACCAACGAGCGGATGACCTCGGGGCGTCGCACGAGACCGTGCCGACGCAGGCGCGAGCGCATCCGCCGCGGGTTGGGAGACGAGCCGTCGCTCACGGGTCGTCGGTGCGCGGCCCTTCCGCGTCGTTCGCGGGAGCCCGGAGCCCGGGCGGTGGCACCGCGAACTGCGGGCAGCCCGAGCCCGGGGGAGCTCCGGGAGGCACGACCGCGACCAGCAGCTCGAAGCGCCGGTAGCCGCCGGCGCCCTGGACGAGCACGCCGTACAGGTCCGGCTCGACGGGTGTGGCGATCCAGAGCGGCTCGCCGAAGGTGCTCATCCGCTGCTGCAGGATCGGCTTGCCGATCGGCCGCACGAGCAGTCGCGTGAGCGCGCTCTCCCCCTTCACGTCGCCGAGCACGAGCTGGATGCGCATCTCGCCCGACTCGCGAACGGGCACGCGATACCAGCGATTGCACTCGGACTCGGCGTTGCAGTCGAGCGTCGCCGTCTGGGGCTCACACAGGGTGACCGCGGTGCTCTCGCCGGCAGCGGTGGGCGGCAGCGGCTGCGGCCTGCCCTTCGGCACCCAGGAGTCCCAGGTACACCCGGACCCGGAGCCGCCGAGGACCAGGCCGGCACCGAGAGCCGCCCGGAAGACCCTGGGATTCGCGTTGCGCAACGGCTTTCGGTCCCCTTCCCTGGATCCCGATTCTAGCGTTCCGCGACATGGTAGACTCGACCGGGTCCCTCTCCCGGAGGCGGAATGGGTCAGGAGGTCGAGATCATCCTGCTCAAGCAGCTTGCGAGCTGCCTCCGCATTCCCATCGCGCTGCTCGACCCGGATGGAGCCGTGACCTACTTCAACGAGCCGGCCGAGGGGATCTTCGGTCTGCGCTTCGAGGAGACCGGCGGGCTGCCCGCGGACGAGTGGATCGGGATGCTCCAGCCGAGCGATCAGGACCACGTCCCCCTCAAGCGCGAAGAGCGTCCCCTGGCGACCGCCCTCGACCGCCGCGTTCCGGGTCACCGACGCCTGAAGGCCCGCACCGGCGGGCAGAGCTGGCAGGAGCTGGAGGTGACCGGGCTGCCGCTGACCGCCGAGGGCGACCGCTTCCTCGGAGCCATGAGCCTGTTCTGGCGGCCCCAGGAGCGGATCGAACGCCCGGCAGACGAGCCGACTCCGAGCCAGCAGGCGGTGGAGACGATCCTGACCCGCCGGATCGCCGCGACCTGGAGTGCACCGGTCTTCCTGGTCGATGCCTTCGGCAGACTGCTCTACTTCAATCGCGCAGCCGAGCCGATCCTCGGCGACCGCTTCCTCGAGCTGTCGCGCCCCTTGAGCCGCGAGATGCTCTACGAGGCCTTCGAGCCGCGGGACGCCGACGGCAACCGGCTGGAGCCGAGAGATCACCCGCTCGGGATCGCGCGGAGCACGCGTCAGCCGGCCCATCGCGTCATCTGGATCCGGGGCCTGGACGGACACGATCGCCGCATCGCCGCGACGGCCATCCCGCTCGTCGGACAGAGCGACTGCCTCGTCGGCGTACTCGGCGTCTTCTGGGAGAGCGACGGTTGAAGATCACCTTCTGGGGAACGAGAGGTTCACTGGCAACTCCCGGGCGGGACACGATCCGATACGGCGGCAACACCTCCTGTGTGGAGATACAGGGCGACGACGGCGCGACCCTGGTGCTCGACGCCGGCACCGGCATCCGGCCCCTCGGCGAGAGCATCCAACGCGGGATCGCCCGCCTCGACATCCTGCTCACACACCTCCACATGGACCACATACAGGGCCTGGGCTTCTTCGACCCCCTCTTCTGGCCCGAGCTGGACGTCCACCTGTGGGGTCCGTCCTCCACGACCCAGGGGCTGCACGCCCGACTCACCCGCTATCTCTCTCCGCCGCTCTTTCCGGTCCGCCTGGCCGACCTGCCCTGCAGCCTGACCCTGCACGACGTCGTCGCCGAGCCGAAGTTCCGCATCGGCCGCTTCGAGATCGAAGCGGGCCTGGTCTGCCACCCGGGCCCGACCGTGGGCTACCGGATCCACGGGGACGGCGGGGTCGTGACCTACATCCCCGACCACGAGCCCTTCCTCGGTGAAGACGAGCTCGACCTCGACTCGCCCTGGATTCCCGGTCTCTCCCTGGCGCGCGACGCCGACCTGCTCATCCACGACGCGCAGTTCTCCGACGAGGAGTACCCGCTCTACGTCGGCTGGGGGCACAGCTCGATCGAGCACACCCTGGCCTTCGCCCGAGCGGCGGGAGTCCGGCACCTCGCACCCTTCCACCACGACCCCTCGCATACCGACCTCATCCTCGACCGACTCTACGAGGACGCGCAGAGCGCCGGCGAGCTGCCCTTCGAGCTGACTCCGGCGACGGAAGGCTCGTGCTACGAGGTCTCCGGGCGCGAGGGCCGAGCGTCCGTGAAGCTGCTTCCCGGGAAGCGCCCTTGAAGTTCGGGATCTTCTACGAGCACCAGCTTCCCCGCCCCTGGCAGGAGGACAGCGAGTACCGCCTCCTCCAGGAGTCGTTGGAGCAGATCGAGCTCGCCGACCGGCTGGGCTTCGACTACGCGTGGGAGGTCGAGCACCACTTCCTCGAGGAGTACTCCCACTCCTCGGCCCCGGAGGTCTTCCTCGCGGCGGCGAGCCAGCGCACCGAACGGATCCGCCTGGGACACGGCATCGTCCAGCTCACCACCAACCACCCGGCGCGCGTGGCCGAGCGGATCTCCACCCTCGACCTGCTCTCGCACGGGCGTGTCGAGTTCGGGATCGGCGAGGGCTCGAGCGTCACCGAGCTCCACCCCTTCGACCGACGATTCCGCGACAAGCGGGCGGTCTGGGAGGACGCCGTACGGTGCATCCTCCCGATGTTCCAGAAGGAGGCCTGGGAGTATCACGGCGAGTACTTCGACTTCCCGCTCCGCAACGTCGTCCCGAAGCCGCGCCAGAAACCCCATCCGCCGCTGTGGGTTGCGTGCTCACAGTTCGAGACGATCGAGATGGTGGCGCGGCGGGGCATGGGCGTCCTCTCCTTCCAGTTCATCTCCTCGGACATGGCCCGCGCCTGGGTGCACGCGTACTACAACAACTTCGTCAAGCGCCAGGAGCTGCTCGCCGACTACGCGACCAACCCCAACATCGCCGTCGTGTCCCAGTTCATGTGCCAGGAGACCGACGAGCAGGCCCTCGAGAAGTCCGACGGGTCCAGCTTCTTCCAGTTCGCCCTGCTCTTCTACAACCGACACGGGCCGGTGGTCCCCGGCTCGGTCGACCTGTGGGAGGAGTACCAGGCGTGGCGGGAGACCGACGAGGGGCGGAAGCTCCGGCGGAACCGCGGTCTGATCGGATCGCCGGAGAGCCTGCGCGAGAGACTGCGGAAGTTCGAAGCTTCGCACGTCGACCAGGTCATCCTCATCAATCAGGCGGGAAAGAACAGCCACCGCGACATCTGCGACAGCCTCGAGCTCTTCGCGCGCGAGGTCATGCCCGAGTTCCAGGAACGGGACCCGCAGCACCAGGACTGGAAGAAGCAGGTCCTGGCCGGAGAGATCGAGCTCGAAGAGATCGATCCCACCGACCTCACTCCCATGTCGCTCCAGAATCCGAACTGGAAGCGAAGCCAGGGGCAGGTCGAGACGCGAGCCGCCGACACGCCGGACTGACGACTCCCGCCGGCGTGCGATGGCTCACCAAGCACGGGCCCGAGCGTGCCGAAGATCCAATCGAGTGCCGCTTGGCAGGGAGGTTCGTCATGCGTCTCGTGATGCCGATCACCGTCCTCGGGCTTGCGGGGGCGGCCGTGCTCTTCGGTCGCCCGGGAAGCGTCGAATCGATCCAGGAGCGACTGCCCTTCGGCAGGGAGGCCAGCGAAGCCGAGGTGGCCGTCGAGGTCCGCTGCGGCGAGCTCGACTCGTGGAAGCGCCGCACCTGCGAGGAGGAGCTCACGGCGCGCTTCGCCGCGGGACGCGCGAATCCGAATGCGGTCCTGCGGATGCACTGCACGCGTGCGCGCAGCGTCTGGGACCAGAGGCTGCCCGAGCCGCCCGCACTCTGCGCCGCGCGCTTCGGAGGCTGGCTCTCGGGCTGACCCGAGCCGGGAGAGGTCCATACCGGCGTTTGGTGGACCCGGGCCCCGCTGCGACCTAACCTCTCGGTCGAGCGCCGAGGGGGGGTCGTCGCCATGGCAAGCGAGCCGACGCACGCCGCCTACCCACCGGACGCGGCCCTTCGCGAGCCGGACGCACGCGGGACTGCTGCATTCGCGACCTCCCCGATCGGAACGTCCCCGAACGATGGGCCCGAGTCCCAGCTGGACGCGCAAGCCGCCCATCCCTTCGAGTCGCCGGACGGTCTCGTGTGGGTTCTCGATGGAGAGTCGCGCCTGCGGTACGCGAGCCCGGGCTGGGAGGCGCTGTTCCGACACGGCGCGAACGCCCTCGGACGTCCGATCCAGGAGCTGCTGCGCGACTCGACCCTGGCCCCCGGCCACCGCGCGGCGCTCGAGACCGGCATCGAACGAGCGCTCGCCGAAGGCCCGTGCATCGCGATCCCCCTCTGCGGGCGCCTGCCCGGCAATGGCTTTCGGCAGCTCGAAGGCCGCTGCTACCGACAGGCCGGACGCAGCGTGCTGGTCTTCCACCCGACGCTCCCCCGTCGCGAGGCCCGGGCCCGGCCCGACGTGGACGAGCAGCTCCTGCGAGCCGAGAAGCTGGAGACCCTGGGCGTGCTCGCCGCGGGTGTGGCACACGACTTCAGCAACCTGCTGACGCCGATCCTCGGCAACGCGTCCCTGCTGCTGGCCGACCTTCCCGCGGAGGCCCCCGAACGCCGATGGGCCGAGGCGATCCGTCGTGCGGCCGACCGGGCGACCTCGCTCACCTCACAGATGCTCGCCTACGCGGGTCGCTCCCATCACACCATCGAGCTGCTCGACGTCTCGGCGCTGATCCGGAACGTCGGTCTGCTTCTCGAGACGACCGCCTCCAAGCGGACGCGTCTCACCCTCGAGCTGACCGAGGACCTGCCGCTGATCCACGGCGACGCGTCGCAGATCACGCAGGTCGTGGTCAACCTGGTGGCCAACGGATCCGAAGCGCTCGGAGACTCCGGAGGACATCTCTCGATCCGGACCCGGAGCTTCGAGGCCTCGCGAGCCACGCTCGACGCCTGCCATCTCGGCGCCACCCTGCGGACCGGCAAATACGTCCTGATCGAGGTCCTCGCGCTACCGGTCCACGCAAGCGACGAGATCGATTCGCTCCCGGCCTCCGTGCGCGAGTCGATGCGCGCGGGGGTTCCCCGCGCCGACGGCGGGAGCTTTCCGGACGGACGCTCCGCGGGCCGCGGCCCGGGTCTGTCGGTCGCGCTCGGGGCGATCCGCGCGCACGAGGGCGCGCTCCACCTCAGCGAGCCCGCGGACGGAAGGACCGGACACTGCTATCGCGTGCTGCTGCCACCCGCTCGAGCCGACTGAACGGGTCGGCCGGGACGACTCAGCCCAGTCGCCGCTCCGGCCAGGCCGCGTAGAAGAGGCAGTCCGCCAGCGCGTTCTCCCGGTGTGTCGTCATCATCACCGGGATCATCTCGCGTCGCGTCTCGATCCGGCCGTCCACGGCCGCGAAGAGCTCGAAGGAGCGATCCTCTCCTCCGGCTCCGAGGGCTTCGATCGGCCAGTCGCTTCCGGACGCCAGCCAGCCGATGGTGGTGCCCGCCGGGACGAGCTCGAAGTTGTGGCGGTCGATCTCCCGCGAGACCACGAGCGCCGCACCCCTTCCGTCCTCGGGCCCGTCGCCGAACTCGAGCGAGCTCCCTTCCCTCACGCACACCCTCACCGGATCGACGACGACATCGAGGAGCTCCGGCGTCCGGTCCAGAGCCAGATCGTCCGACTCCGCGAGGCGACGGGTCCCGACGAACGCCACCTCGTCGGCTCGGGGATCGCCCGCCCGGCCGCACTCGACCGTGACCGAGGGAAAGTCGTTGCAGGTGGCCTCCACGATCGTCCCCAGCTCGAGCGGCGTGTGGATGACGCGACGCGCGTAGCCGGCGATCAGGTTCCGTTCGGGCACGCCCAGCCGGAAGGTCACTCCGTAGGGCGGATTCTGGCCCGTGTTGTTGTGGAGATCGATCAGGCACTCGGGCGGACGCGCGCGCAGGCGCGCCAGCACCTCCGCCACCAGCGCCGCGCCCTCCGCGCCTTCGCTCTCCCCTCCCGGACACCAGATGCGGTTGAGGTCGACGCCCCCGGAACGGAAGCGGCGGGCGAAGCCGGGCGGCTCGAGGGCGGTCTCGACCGCGACGACGAGCAGCTGCAGGTCGACGGCGGGCCGCGCCCCCGAGCGCAGCCAGCGGTGGAGCGCACGAATCCCGGAAGGTTCGTTGGCGTGCAGCAGGGTCGAGACGACGCGCACCCGGTCCCGGTCCCGACCGGGCACCTCGATCCAGGCCGGCCCCCCGAGCGCACGCAGGAAGCTCTCGGCGTCGGGGCCGATGGCGTCGGCGTCGAGGTCCTTGCCCCAGGTGTGGTCGACCAGGTCACGCATCGACGGGCCACTCGTGGACGGGCGTTCCGGCGCGGCCGTGCGCCAGGTAGCGCTCGAGCATCTGGACCAGGGCCGAGTCGCGCGTTCCGCGGGCCTCCTCGGTGGCCAGCACCTGTCGCTGCCACGAGGCGCCCGTGATCCCCCGCCGGCAGCGCTCCGCGATCGGCTCGAGGCGGGACTCGATCTCCCCCGGATCCACCCCGGCGCCCCGAAGCCCGCGGCTCGCGACCTCGAGCAGATCGGCCACCAGCTCGCGAGCCGGCCGACGGCCTGCCGCGACGCTCGTGCCCTCGGGCCAGCCGAGCTCGGAGTCGATCCCCTCCTGGGCCGCGCGGTAGAAGTTGGTGTGAGCCTCGGAGAACGGGAGCGCCTGCCAGTCGTCGACCTCCTCGGCCAGGCCGAGGGTCAACCCGATCAGAAGCGCGGCGTTCGCGACCATGTCCGGGATGCTCGGACCGGCCGGCAACGCGCGGAATTCGATGCGGAGGTGTCCTCCCGCGGACGGGTCGTAGACGGGGCGATTCCAGCTCCACACGGTTCCCTGGTGGAGACGGATCTCTCCCAGGTGCGGGGTCGCTCCCCGGGCGACGCAGCCCTCGGGGTCCTCTTCGCTCAGCACCGGCAGCAGCGGCTCGAAGTCGCTGACCGCGTCCTCGAAGATCTCGAAGGCCCCGGCCCGGTTCCAATGGAAGCCGAAGCAGACGCGGGGCTTCCTCCGCAGCCGCTCGAGCTCGGTGGAACGCACGTCGACCGCCTGCTTGAAGAGCGCGACGCGGGTCTCGTCCCACAGGCGATGGCCCAGGAAGGTCGGGGAGTTCGTGCTGACGGCGAGGACCGGCGCCGTGGCGAGCTGGGCGGCATTGAAGACGCGCGAGAAGGAGCCGGGCTCGACGCGGAGATGCAGCTGCAGGGAGGTGGCCGCCCCCTCGAAGGTCACGTCCGAGCACTGCATCCGGAGCGGCTCCGCGCCGTCGATGTCCAGCGAGAAGGGCTCCTGCCGATTCCGCTGCAGTGCCCAGGAGAGCGCCCGGTATCTCGGTGTGTCGGTCATCGCGGACGACTCGAGGTCCACCGGACGCAGCGTGGGCAGGATTCCGATCATCGCGACGCGGGCACGATGCCGCTCGGCCGCTCGCGTCAGCTCGTCGAACGCCCCGCTCATCTCCTTCTCGAGATGGGCGAAGGGTCTCCCCGCGAGCGGACAGGGAAGCAGATTGGACTCGAGGTTGAAGCGGTCGAGCTCGAAGGTCATGCGCGGGTCGAGGGTCTCGCGCAGCACCTCGATGTTGACGTGGCGGGGCCGGCCGTCGTCACCCACCAGGGCCACCTCGAGCTCCGCTCCCAGGGAGAGCGGGCCCGCGCCGAAGCCCGGTCGCGCCAGCAGGGTCTCGAGTGCGCGCAGGCTCTGCTGCAGACGCTCGCCGAAGCGCTCGTACTCCTCGTCCTCGAAGCGATCCTGCTCGATCGCCAAGCCCATTCAGCTTCCCCCCAGAGCCCCGAGCGCGCGCCCCCGCACGAACGCAGAACATCGGCGTGCACCCGGCCGCCGGCAAGGGCCGCCTGCGCGATTCAGCCCGAAGACCGCCGCGCCGAACGCCGAGCTCGCGCGACCCCGGCCAGGGCGACCGTGGCCACCGCAGCCAGCAGCGACCCGGACGGCTCGGGCACCACCTCGAAGAAGAAGCTGACCGCCGTGGGATCGCGCGCCACCTCGACCGGATTCAGCTCGAGCCCCAGGAAGCCGGGCACCGCGAAGCTTCCCAGCTCGTCGGACAGGCTCAAGGCCCCGCCCTCGAGCAGGGCGATCAGGGACGCGCGCAGCGGTCCCTCCTCGGCGCCGATGGCATTGTCGAGCACCACGATCGAGATCTCTGCCAGACCCTCTCCGGTCCCGATCTCGAGCTCTCCCGGACCCGGCCCGAAGCCGACCTCGAGCCCGGCCGTCGCATCGACCGCGAGACCGAGCCAGACGCGATCCTCGGTGGGGTCGTAGACCTCGATCCGAAGACCGGCGATGCGGAGTGCCGCCAGCTCGCCGTCCGGTCCGGGCCCCGCCGTCAGGATCGGAGCCAGGGTCGGACGCACCCGGATCGTGAGCGGTCGCGTCGACGGCAGACTCGCGAATGCGGGCTCGATCCCGGAGAGCAGCAGCGCCGTCACGGGGAAGGGATTGCCTCCCAGCTCGAGCTCCTCCAGATCCGAGTGCAGCAGTCCGCACTCGGTCAGCGCCTTGAGCCCCTGCCCCAGCGCCGCATCGTCGACGACCAGGGCGACGTCGAAGGGAAACCCGCCGACCGGCGTGGTCTCGCCCAGGGGCGGCAGCTCGGCGAGCGGCTCGTAGGAGGCCTCGAGGTCGGGGGCACCGAACGGCGCGTCGCAGGTACCGGGCTCCGGGTCTCCTGCACCGCCCCCTCCGGCGATTCGAGCCTGCACGATGGTGTCGGTGACCAGGGTCAGTCCGCCGTCGTCCGTGGTCGCGAAGGCCAGCGGGCTCTGGAGGCCGACCTCGAGCGCCTCGCCGATGGGCTTCGTGATCTCGACGTCCGCGAGCGCCTCCTCGATCGCGTCCGCGAGCGGGCCGTCGCCGGGCCCGGACCCGTCCGGGTCCTGGAGCAGGCTTCGCAGCTCGTCCCGGATGCTGTTCTCGAGATTGCCGACGATCGCGTCCAGCACGTCCCGGATGAGGTCGTTGTCGCAGGCTCCGTCGAAGAAGTCCTGCCGGAAGCGTGTGAAGCCGACCCCGACACCGCCGACCTGGACCAGATCCAGGTGGGTCGCCTCCTGCGGATCCGGCTGGAGGGCGTGCCGGGCCGAGATCGAGGCCTCGTCCGCCGTGAGCCGCAGGCGACAGTCGGGCACCAGGCCGTCTCCGTTGATGGCGAGATACACGCTGACCGCGGTCAGGTGCAGGTCCAGCTGCACGCCGTCGGTGAACGAGTCGAGCTCCACGCGCTGGGTGTCGAAGGACGGCGGGGGGTTGTCGATGTAGACCCGCGCCCGGGCGGCGCACTCGAAGCCCAGGTCGATCAGGCAGTTCTTGTAGATCCGCGACCCGAAGGGAAGCAGCTGGGTCAGGTCGAACTGCACCAGCCCTTCGAGCGCAGGCACGAAGGCGGCGAGCCCGGAATCGGTGAAGCGCAGGGCCGAGCTCTCCAGGGAAGCATCCCCGTCGGCCGTGGAGTCGCCCGCCACCACCGTCACCCGGTCGCGGCCGGTCGTGGCGTCGGGCAGCTCCCAAGAGAGCAGCAGGGAGTTGAAGACCGCATCGAAGTCGAGCGCGACGAGATCCTCGAAGAGGGCCAGGCTCGCACCGCCTCCCGACGGCCCCCCGTCGGAGAGCAGGAGCGCCTGGCCGTTCAGGCTCGCCGTCGTGGAGGCGGGATCCGACGTCTCGATGGAGCCCGAGACGTCGATCGGCGAGGTCTCGTGGAAGCTGCCCGGCAGAGGCTCCTCGATGCCGATCGCGTGGGCGGCGCCTGCCGCGCCGGCCGAGACCACGAGAGCGAGAAGCACCCTCGACGTCCGCGATCGGACCCCCGCAACGGGTCGGAGGGCAGCGGCGCGCGCCGCTGCCGAAAAGCCGGAACGACCGCAGCTCGGCTCGCGCCGCCCCGAAACGATCCCGTCCATCTTCCCGATCCTTCCCGGCCCGCCCCGCTCGCGCGCGGCCCGCCGGTGACTCCACCCCGACCGAGGAATAGCACGTCGGCAACTGGCACCGGAAGCGCTCGTCGGGGCGGCGCTTCGGATCAGGAATCGGAGTGCGGGAGACCCGCCAGGAGCTGATCCTTCATGGACTCGGAGAACGGCTCGTCACCGAGCCAGATCGCGAAGAGCGCGGCCGCGAAGTCGGCGCCCTCGATGACACCGCGGCGCTTGCCGTTGAGGGCGAGCTCGGTACCCACCCCGGGCCGATAGCTCAGCTGGTAGCGGTCTCCGGGACGCACGTCGGCATAGAGCGCGTTGAAGCGCTCGATCCGGGGCCGCAAGAGGCGAAACGACTCGGGGTCCACGTTCTTCTGGATCCCCTCGATGGTGGCCTGCGCGAAGCCTTCGGCCGGAATCGACCAGAAGTACTCGATCTCCAGGCGGCGCGGAGCATCCTCCAGCACCCGACCGGGCTCCACCTCCGAGCCCAGGTACAACGCCGCGACGTAGGCCTTGAAGACCACCCGGTAGCGCAGGAGCGCCAGCCCGTGCAGCTCGAGCTGCACGCCGCCCAGCGAGATCCGCTCCGGGAACTCGACGCCCTCGATCTGCCCCGCGGCGGCGGGCATCCCCACCCCGACCACGGCCGCCGTCAACGAGCCGACCGCGATCCAGCTCCTGATTCTGCTTCTGCACATGACCAGCCTCCTCGATTCCTGGGGCGCGTCTCGTCTAGACATGGTTTCGGAGCATCAGCTCCTTGGGATGAGGCTCGAGGAAGGTCTGTCCCCGCAGGTACTCCACGTTGCCCGTTCGGGCGTGGTGCCGCAGCAGGGTCACCGGGACGACCAGGGGCACCAGGCCCTGCCGATAGTCGTGGATGAGGTCGGCCAGCTCCTGGCGCGAAGTGCCGTCCAGGTGGGCGAGATGACCGGCCGCGTGCTGCAGGACGTTGGTGTTGCGGCCGCGGCTCGCGGGAACCCGCAGCGCGCGCATGAAGCCGCTGCAGTACTCCTTTCGGAACTCGTCGCGCTCGGTCTGCTTGACGCGCGCCACGAGACGACCGAGCTCGTTGTAGGCCACGGTCGAGTGCGCCATGAGCTGGAGCTTGTGGGCGGTGTGGAAGGCGACCACCTCCCCGTTCGTGAAGCGACCCTCGAAGCGGTCCCGAAGACGCGCATAGGCGAAGATGCGCTCGATGAAGTTCTCTCGCAGCACCGGGTCCCCGAGCCTTCCCTCCTCCTCCACGGGAAGATCCGGAGCCCGCTGCATCAGCGCGGCGGCGAAGAGGCCACGGCCCTTCCGCTCGGGCATGTCCTTCCCCGGCTGGTAGAGCCGAACGCGCTCCATCCCGCAGCTCGGGGAGTCCTTCTTCAGGATGTAGCCGCGCAGGTCCTGCTCGAGCAGGGCGTCCAGGCGCTTGGCGCCCCAGTCCTCCACCTTCTGCGTGTGGTCCCGGCCCGACTTGATCTCGAGCAGTCGAGGTCCTCCGTCCGAGTCCACCAGGCGCATGGCGGGCCTCGGGACTCCCAGCCCGGACTCCAGCTCGGGACAGACGGGCACCCACTCGAAGAAGCGCTCGAGGAGGTCGGTCGCGAAGCGGAAGCGCTTGTGGCCGCCGTCGAAGCGGACCGGCGAGCCGAGCAGGCACGACGAGATTCCGATCCGGATCGGTCGGGCTTCGACTGTGGCTTCCATCATCCGCTCTCGTCGCGCTTCCGGCCCGTCCCGCGCGCTCGCTCGAAGCGATCGAGGGCCAGCTTCCGGCGCTCCGCGTGATCGACGATCGGGTCAGGATAGCGTCGCGGCGGTCGCTCCATCTCCCAGGGCGCATGCAGCCAGCGGATCGGCACGTTGCGCAGCTCCGGCACCCAACGACGCACGTAGCGGCCTTCCGGGTCGAAGCGCCGCCCCTGCAGCACCGGGTTGAAGATCCGGAACCACGGCTGCGGATCGCAGCCGGTCGATGCGGCCCACTGCCATCCACCGTTGTTGGAGGCGACGTCCCCGTCGACGAGCCACTCCATGAAGAAGCGCTCCCCTTCACGCCAGTCGATCAGCAGGTCCTTGGTGAGGAAGCTCGCGACGATCATTCGCACGCGATTGTGCATCCAGCCGGTCTGCCGCAGCTGGCGCATTCCCGCGTCGACGATCGGGAAGCCCGTCCGCCCCTCGGACCAGGCCGCGAAGGCCTCCGGGTCGTGATTCCACTCGAGGTCGTCGTACTCGCGGTGGAAGCTCTGCCGGCGCAGCTCCGGCCGGGCGGACATCACGTCCCGATAGAACTCCCGCCACACGAGCTCGTCGAGCCACTTGTCGACGCCTTCCCGCGCGGCCGGCTGGGCGGAGCGGAGCTCCAGCGCCCGCATCAGGCACTGGCGCGACGAGATGGCACCGACGTGCAGATACGGGGAGAGACGCGAGGTCCCGTCCAGGTCGGGCCGGTCCCGATCTTCGTGGTAGCGCGCGACCCGCTCTTCGAGGAAGGTCGAGAGACGTCGCGCCGCCGCGCGTTCCCCGCCCGTCGGCAGGGAGATCCGCGTTTCCTCGTGCTCCCGATCCACCAAGACGGGCGAGAGATCCTTCTCGAAGCCGGGGATCGCGGCTTTCGGCTCCGGGGCTCGCACGGGCATCCGCGGATCCCGCTCCCAGTGCTTCCACCAGGCGCGGCGGTAGGCGCCGTAGACCTCGTAGGGGGTCCCGGCCGCCGTTCGGATGCGGCCGTCGGCCAGGATGGCGTCGTCCATCCGCTCGACGGTCTCGACCGAAGCCTGCCGCAGGGCATCGCGGATCCGCGCGTCGCGGCGCTGGCCGAACGGGGTCGAGGCGATCCCGAAGGAGACCCGCCCGGCCCCGGTCTCGCGAGCGAGCTCGGGCAGGATCTCCTCGGGCAGGCCGCTGCGAACGACGAGGGGAATGCCGCGCCGACCCAGGTCCGCCCCGAGTCGCTCGATGCAGTCGCGCAGGAAGCGGACGCGGGGTGCGGCCTCCGCTCCCTGGACGAGCCGCGGGTCGAGGACGAAGACCGGCAGCCACTGGTCGACACCGGACAGCCCATCGGCGAGCGCGACGTTGTCTCGAAGCCGGAGGTCGTGTCGGAACCAGTGGATTCCACGCATGTGGGTATCGTGCCTTCCCCTGCCCAGTTTGTCAAGATATTATCTTGACAAACTTGTACGGCGCGGTCAGGCCCCGGATGCGACCCGCAGGAGCTCTACCCGCTGCTCCAGCCGGGCCAGTGTCTCGATCGGACGGACCCCCTCGGGAGTTTCCGCGCCATCCGCAGCGGCTCCCCCGACCCAGATCTCGACCGAGTCGGGCAACGCGGCGCGGAGCTCCTCGAGCCCGGCTTCCAGCTCCTCGCGCGGCTGCACGACGGCACTCAGCGCCACCGCCTGGCCGCCCGTCAGCTCGAGCGCGCGGACGAGCTCCGGCACCGGGAGGTCCGCTCCGAGGAACACGGGCTGCGCACCCGCACCCAGCGCCGCCAGGGCTGCGATGAGGAGTCCGATGTCGTGGCGCTCGCCGGGGAGGGTCGCGAAGACCACCACCGGCGCCCCGCGATGGGCCGCGGTCGGCCGCAGCGCCGAGCCGAGCAGGGACCGAAGCAACGCGGAGCCCATGTGCTCTGCAGCCACGCACATGCGCTCTTCCCGCCATTCGTGGCCGATCCGCTGCAGGAGCGGCAATGCGAACTCCTTCGCGAACCGCACGGGACCCAGCCCCGCGAGCTGCCCCGCGATGAGCTGCTCGGCCTCCACCCCGTCCAGTCGCGCGAGGGCCGCGATGGCTCGCTCCAGGGGGGCGGCGTCCACCGCGGCCGCCGGCGACACCCTGCGCTCGAGCTCCTCGGTCGAGAGGCTCGCGACGTCCCCGATGCGACTGCCGGCGTCGACGACGGCCTTGAGCAGCCGCAGGCGATCGATGTCCTCGGCCCGGTAGCGACGGGTCCCGCCGGGCGTCCGGACGGGCTCGACCGCGCCGTACCGCCGCTCCCAGGCTCGCAGGAGGTCCGGCGACACGCCTGTCAGCCGCGCGACACGACCCACGGAATACGTCTCTTCGGGCGCCATGGTCAGCAGGCTAACAGGCGGATGGAACAACGTCACATGATGTTCATATTTTTTCTTGACACTCGGTCGGGATTCGTCCATATTTGGGCGGTGGCGATCTGAACAAGGAGGGCAGTCATGATCGGAATCCAGCTGGCCGAGCGCGGCCTCGTCCCCGACCCGCTGATCCGGATCGGGATCCGCAGGCTGCTGCGCTCACGACTGCGCGACTCCCTGGCCGCGTCGCCCGGCGAGCAGGCCGAGCGGAACCGGGCCCTGAGGCAGTCCCTCGCCGGGGGTCCCATTGCCGTGGCGACCGACCTCGCCAACGAACAGCACTACGAGGTACCCGCCCCCTACTTCGAGCGGGTCCTGGGTGGCCGACTGAAGTACAGCTGCTGCCTCTTCGAGAGCCAGACCCTCCCGGACGACCTCGACCGCGCCGAGCTGCGGATGCTCGAGCGCAGCGTTTCGCGCGCGGGGATCGAGGACGGCATGCGGATCCTCGATCTCGGCTGTGGCTGGGGCTCCATGAGCCTCCACCTGGCGCGCCGCTTTCCCAGAGCCCAGGTCCTGGCGGTCTCCAACTCGAAGCTCCAGCGGGAGTTCATCCTCTCGCGGTGCCAGCGGGACGGGATCGACAACGTCGAGGTCGTGACGGCCGACGTCAACCACTTCGACCCGGAAGGTCGCTTCGACCGCATCGTCTCCATCGAGATGTTCGAGCACATCCGGAACCAGGCGCTCCTGCTGGCGCGGATCCGGGGCTGGCTGGAGCCCGACGGCGCGCTCTTCGTCCATCACTTCGCCCACCGGAGCGCCGCCTACCCCTACGAGGCCGACGGCGACGACGACTGGATGGCACGCACCTTCTTCACCGGCGGCATCATGCCCTCGGACGACCATCTCCTGCACCTGCAGGACGATCTGGAGGTGGCCGGCAAGTGGGTGGTCGACGGCACCCACTACCAGAAGACCGCCGAGGCCTGGCTGGCGCGACACGACGCAGCGCGCGACGAGGTCCTGGACATCTTCGCCGACGCGTACGGGCGCGACGACGCCTCGCGTTGGTTCGAGCGCTGGCGCCTCTTCTACCTGGCCTGTGCCGAGCTCTTCGGATACCGCGATGGCCAGGAGTGGTGGGTGGTCCACGCCCGCATGCAGCCGAGGGCCGGTCGGTGAAGATCGGCATCGTCGGATCGGGCGTCTCGGGTCTCGTCGTGGCGCACCGGCTACACCGCGACCACGAGATCACCGTCTTCGAGGCGGACGACCGGATCGGCGGACACGTGAGCACGGTGCGCATCGAGCCGAACGGAATCCCCTACGCGATCGATACCGGCTTCATCGTCTACAACGAGCGCACCTACCCGAACTTCGTGCGCCTTCTCGACGAGCTCGGCGTCGCGACCCGTCCGACGGAGATGAGCTTCGGAATCTCGTGCGAGCGAAGCGGGCTCGAGTGGGCCAGCCGCGGCCCGGGCTCCGTATTCGCCCAGCGCTCGAACCTGCTGAGGCCCTCCTTCCTGGGGATGCTCCGAGACGTGCTGCGCTTCAACCGCGAGTCGCGGCAGCTGCTGGCCCTCGACGACGAGAAGGTGGCGCTGGGAGACTGGCTGTGTGGGGCCGGCTACTCCGAGGAGTTCGTCGAACACTACGTGGTGCCCATGGGAGCGGCGATCTGGTCCGCGGACCCGGCGAGCTTCCTCCGCTTCCCGGCAGCGAGCTTCGTGCGCTTCTTCGACAACCACGGGCTGCTGGAAGCGAACCCGAAGCTGCCCTGGCGGGTGATCGAAGGGGGCTCCCGGAGCTACGTCGACGCGCTGATCCGGCCCTTCCGCGATCGGGTCCGCACCGGAGAGGCCGTGCGCGCCATCCGACGGAGTCGCCGCTTCGTCGAGTTGAGCACGAGATCCGGAATCGAGCGCTTCGACCGGGTGGTCCTGGCCCTGCACAGCGACCAGGCGCTCCGAATCCTCGTGGACCCGTCGGGGCTGGAGCGCACCCTGCTTCGCAGCATCGCCTACCAGCCCAACGACGTGGTCCTGCACACCGACACCCGGATCCTGCCCGACACGAAGCGGGCCTGGGCGAGCTGGAACTACCGGATCCCGCGCACCGGACAGGACAATGCGCTGGTCACCTACGACATGAACCGCCTGCAGGGTCTCGATTCTCCGGTTCGCTTCCTGGTGACCCTCAACGGCTCGGATCGGATCGATCCGCGCCAGGTCCTCCGCCGCTTCCGCTACGACCATCCGGTCTTCGACGGCCAGGCGATGGCCGCACAGAAGAAGCGAGATGCCATCAGCGGCGCGAATCGAACCCACTACTGCGGCGCCTATTGGGGCTTCGGCTTCCACGAGGACGGTGTTCGCAGCGCGCTGGCGGTCTGCGACGAGATCCAGGCGGCGGAGCGGAGCTGATCGATGGAGAGCTGCCTCTACTTCGGCGCGGTTCGGCATCGCCGCCACCATCCCTTCGAGCACCACTTCACCTTCCCCCTCTTCATGGCCTATCTCGACCTGGACGAGGTCGACCAGGTCTTCGACGGGCGCTGGCTCTGGTCGAGCCGGGGTCCGTCCCTGGCCCGCTTCGACGCACGAGACCACCAGTCTGCCGACGCCCGGGCACTGGCCGAGGCCACGCGGGATCGGCTGGAGAGACAGGTCGGCCGTCGGCCGCGCGGTTCCGTACGCCTGCTCACCATGCTTCGCCACGCCGGCATCGCCTTCAATCCCATCAGCCTGGCCTACTGCTTCGAGGGGGTCGGAGAACGAGAGGAGCTGGCGGGCGTCGTCGCAGAGGTCAGCAACACGCCCTGGGGCGAGCGACACCACTACGTCCTGCCGGCGGAGCCGGAACGCAGTCCGGGGCGAGGCGTCTTCCGGGACGAGAGCAAGCAGTTCCACGTCTCCCCGTTCATGGACATGCTGCAGGACTACCGGTTCGCACTGCCTGCCCCCGGTCCATGGCTGAGAGCGTCCATCGCGAACCTCGACTCCCGGGGCGCGCGCGTATTCGACGCCGACCTCGCCTTGCGCAGGCGGGAGATCGACGCAGCTTCGCTGGCCATCGCCCTGACTCGTCATCCCCTGATGCCCCTGCAGGCTCTCCGCGCCATCTACTGGCAGGCCTTCCGCCTGTGGGCGCGGGGCGCGCCCTTCCACCCCCACCCCAGCTCTCGAGCGCCGTCTCGAGCCGAGCCTCGGGCCCAGGCCCGAGCCCGTCGGGCCGACGCCCACGGGCACCCGGAGAATGCCGCGTGAACGAGCAGACGATCCCCATCGAGAATCCGGCGCCCGCCGCCCCCTCCCGACTCGTCGATCGTTGGGCGCGGCGCGCCGTCCTCCGCCGGCTCCGCTCCCTCGGCGCCGGCGGCATCACCCTGATCGAGAACGGCCGCGCCCAGCTGCTGGGGGACCCCGCTGCCCAGCTCCAGGCCAGGATCTTCGTTCGAGATCCCTCCTTCTACAGCGCCGTCGCGCTGCGCGGCGGCCTCGGCGGAGCCGAGGCCTTCATGGACGGGACCTGGACGACCGACGACCTGACCCAGGTGATCCGGATCCTGGCCCGCGACCCCGGGGCGGTGGCCGGGCTCGACACCGGGTTCGCCCGTTGGCTGCGCCCCTGGCTCTCGCGCTTCCATCGATCGAACAAGAACACGCGGAGCGGCAGCCGGCGGAACATCGCCGCCCACTACGACCTGGGCAACGACTTCTTCGAGCTCTTCCTGGACGAGACCCTCACCTACTCGAGTGGCGTCTTCGAGGACCCGGAAGCGAGCATGGAAGAGGCATCGCGCTGCAAGTACGAACGGATCGCCCGCAAGCTCGATCTCGGCCCCGAAGACCACGTGCTCGAGATCGGGACCGGCTGGGGAGGCTTCGCGATCCACGTCGCACGGGAGTACGGCTGCCGCGTCACGACGACGACGATCTCGAAGCGACAGCACGAGGTCGCGAGCCGACGGGTCGCGGAAGCCGGTCTGTCCGGTCGCGTTTCCGTCCTCCTGAAGGACTACCGCGACCTCGAAGGCAGCTACGACAAGCTGGTCTCGATCGAGATGATCGAAGCCGTCGGTCACGAGCATCTCGAGGACTTCTTCCGGGTCTGCAGCGAGCGACTGCGACCGACCGGGCTCATGGCCCTCCAGGCGATCACCATCCCCGATCAGGACCTCGAGAGCCATCGCCACACCGTCGATTTCATCAAGCGCTACATCTTTCCCGGAGGAGAGCTGGTCTCGCTGCTCGCCCTCTCGGACGCCGCGCGACGCGCCACGGACCTCCGGACCACCCACGTCGAGGACCTGACACCCCACTACGCGGAAACGCTGCGGCGCTGGCGGAGCCGCATGCTCCACAACCTCCCGCGGATGCGAGCCCTCGGCCTCGACGACCGCTTCCTCCGGATGTGGGAGTTCTATCTCTGCTACTGCGAGGGAGGCTTCGAGGAGCGCTCCATCGGTCTGCTGCAGGCCGTCTACGAGAAGCCGGCCGTGCGGCGCCCCTCTCTCCTGGGTGGGATCCGCTGAGCCATGCGCAGCCACCGTCTCGAACGACAGCAGTGGATCCCGTCGCCCCTCACGCGGGTCTTTCCCTTCTTCGCACGCGCCCAGAACCTCTCCGCCATCACGCCTCCCTGGCTCGGCTTCGAGATCCTCCCCCCGGTGCCGAACCGGATCGAGCGCGGCACGCGCATCGACTACAGGATCCGGCTCGCCGGCGTGCCCCTGCGATGGCGGACGCGGATCGACGTCTGGGAGGAGAAGGTCTGCTTCGTGGACGTCCAGGAACGCGGCCCCTACCGGCGCTGGGAGCACCTGCACGTTTTCGAGCCCCGCTCCGGCGGGGTCCTCATGACCGATCGGGTGGACTACGCCCTGCCCTTCGGTCCGCTGGGCGCACTCGCACACGCCGCCGCGGTGCGGGCCGCCCTCGCGGCGATCTTCGACTACCGCTACCAGGCCGTTCGCACGCACTTCACGGAGCCCCCGGTCTCGTCGTCCACTCGGCTGGCCTCGTGAGCCGCCTTCCCGAGTTCACGATTCTCTACGACGGGGACTGCCCGCTGTGTCGTCGGGAGATCCGGATGCTCGAGCGTCTCGACCGCGGTCGAGGCCGTCTGGGTCGGATCGACATCGCCGCGCCGGACTTCGACGCGAGACGCTATGGCCGCGACCTGCAGACGCTGATGGCGCGGATCCACGGCGTCCGACCCGACGGGACCGTCGTCGAAGGCGTCGAGGTCTTCCGTCGCGCCTATGCGGCCGTGGGGCGGGGTTGGCTGCTCGCGTGGACGGGATGGCCCGGACTCTCCTGGCTAGCGGACGCCGCCTATCGCTGGTTCGCCCGCAACCGACTGCGGCTCACGGGGCGGGCGAGCTGTCCGATCCCGAGCGAGGCGTCCGTCCCAGCCCCTGCGCGATGTCGCGAAAGTGCCCGATCTGCCACTCGCTGAAGCGGTCGGGCCGACGCTGCGCCTGGAAGACCGCCAGGTGGCCCGGAAAGACCTGCCAGATGGTCGCGAGCACGTGCTCCCTGTCCTCTCCCTGGCCGAGCTCGTAGTCGACGAAGCCGACGGGTCCGCCGGGCAGCTGCCAGGTCACCGCCTCGTTGACCCGATCCATGCGGCTGAGGAAGGCCGCCACGTAGTCGGGCAGGACCCGATCCCCGTCCTCCCAGGTGTCGCCGACGCGGGTGAGGATCACGGTTCCGAGGTAGCGCCAGTCCTCGGGATCCTCGTCCGCCGGGAGGTACTCGAAGAAGAGACCGCGGCCCGTCGCCGTTCGCGCCGCGTAGACGTAGCGGGTGAAGCCGAACTCGTTGGCGAGAGGCTGGAAGGTCAGGCCGAACTCGCGCTCCGCCTCGCTGAGGGGAGCCGCCTCCCG
>JANQSB010000615.1 GCA_028284295.1 Myxococcota bacterium
TCGGGTCGGCCAGTGCCTTCTCGAGCTGTCGGCTGGCCTCGTCGAGGCGCGGGTCCGCCCCGTCTGCGGCGTGGATCTCGGCGAGCAGTGCCTCGAGCGACGCGGGCTCCCGGACCATGGCGCGCAGGACGTCGAGACACATCACGTTGCCCGAGCCTTCCCAGATCGCGTTGACGGGTGCCTCGCGGTAGAGGCGCGGAAGGATCGACTCCTCCACGTAGCCGGCGCCGCCGAGGCACTCCATCGCCTCCCCGATCATGCCGGGGGCGCGCTTGCAGACCTGGTACTTGGCCACGGCCGTCGCGATGCGCGCGAAGGCGCGCTCGCCCTCGTCGGCGTCGGGATCGAAGGCCTCGGCGAGCCGCAGCATCAGCACGGTCGCGGCCTCGACCTCGAGGCAGAGGTCGGCGAGCACGCTGCGCATCAGCGGCTGCTCGGAGAGCCTGTGGCCGAAGGCTTCGCGGTGTGCGGTGTGGTGGAGCGCCTGGGCGAGCGCCTCGCGCATCAGCCCCGTGCTGCCCGAAACGCAGTCGAGCCGCGTGTGATGCACCATCTCGACGATGGTCCGGACGCCCCGTCCTTCTTCTCCGACCTGCTCGGCGAAGGCGCCGGTGTACTCGATCTCGCTCGAGGCGTTGGAGCGATTGCCGAGCTTCTCCTTCAGCCGCTGGATCCGGATCGCGTTGCGGCTGCCGTCGGGGAGGATCCTCGGCACCAGGAAGCAGGTCAGCCCGCGCCCGGTCCAGGCGAGGGTCAGGAAGGCGTCGGACATGGGCGCCGAGCAGAACCACTTGTGGCCGACGAGGCGGTGTGCCTCGCCGTCGGGCTCGGCGCGGGTCGTGTTGCTGCGCACGTCGCTGCCGCCCTGCTTCTCGGTCATCGCCATGCCGATCAGGACCGCCGCCTTGTCGCGCGGGGGCACCAGCGCGGGCTGATACTCGGTGCCGAGCAGGCCGCTCTCCCAGCGCTGCGCGATCTCGGGCTCGGCGGCGAGCGCGGGTCGCGCCGCGAAGGTCATGGTCAGGGGGCAGCAGGCGCCGGCCTCGACCTGGGAGAGCATCGAGTGGAGCGCGCTGCGGGCGACCTGTGCACCCGTTCGCGACTCGCGCCAGGGCAGGTTGTGCACACCGTGCGCCATGGCGCTTCGCATCACCTCGTGCCAGCTGGGGTGGAAGTCGACCTCGTCGATGCGGTTCCCGAAGCGGTCGTGGGTGCGAAGCTCGGGGGCGAAGCGGTTGGCGAGCCGGCCGTGCTCGCGGAACCCGGTAGCTCCCGCGAGCGCCCCGAAGGCCTCGAGTCGCTCCAGTGCCCAGCCGGCGCCGGCGGCTTCCACGCCCTCGCGAAGCGGCCGGTTGCTGTCGAAGAGCGACGTCCCCGCGAGCTCCGGCGGCTGGTTGGCGACCTCATGGGTGCTGAAGGCATCCACGCGCCGAGCATAGCCGACGGTCGCTGCGGCCGATGCGGTGGCTGCGGGGCGCGCGACTCAGGGCCTCCGACGCGCGGTCACCTTGATCTCGGCGCGAGCGCCGGGGATCACCAGCTCGCTGATCCCGATCCAGGTCGACGCCGGATAGGGCGCCTCGATGAACTCGTCCTTGACCTTCGCCATCGTGGCGGCATGCTTCTGGAGGTCCACGATGTAGAGCGTCGAGTCGACGATGTCGTCGTAGCCGACGCCCGCTTCCGCGAGGACCTCGCCCACCGAGACCCAGGCGTTGCGGAACTCCTCCTCGGGAGTGTCCCCGCGGCCGATGACGCCGGACACGAAGACCAGGTCTCCGTGGCGGACGGCGGGTGCGAAGTGCCAGCTCTCGTAGACCTTGCGATCCTTCTCGGGAACGACGACGTCGATCGACATGGGGAGTCTCCTCGGGTGGGTGGGCCGACGGCCGAAGGGCAAGTTCGCAGACCAGGTCGCGACCTTCCAGCAGCCCCTCGAGACTCAGCTGTCGCTGCCGAGCCCCGCCCATCCGCCCAGCGGCGGAGCCCCGCTCCCGGCCGGTGCCGTGCGCTCTCCCGCGCGGCGTGCGGACGGGGCCGGGTCGGCCGCGCGATACCCGATCAGCACCAGCAGCGACGGCAACAGCAGTAGATCGCACAGCAGTGCGATCACCAGGGTCAAGGTGGCTGCCAGGCCGAGGTGGACCACCGGGACGAACTCGCTCAGGGCCAGGATCGCGAAGCCGCATCCGAGCGCGGCCGTGGTCAGGACGAGGGCGGGCCCCACGGTGCGGTACACGCTCTCGAGGCTGCAGTCCTTCCGCACGTGGCCCAGCACGTGCGCGGTGTCGTCGACGGCGAGCCCGAGTGCGACGCAGCCGACGATGCTCGTCGCGAAGGAGAGCGGTATGCCGAGCCAGCCCAGCAGGCCTCCACAGATCAGGATGGGCAGCAGATTGGGGACGGCCGCGACGAGAGCCAGCCGCGGATCGCGGAGGGACACGAGCATCACCGCCCCGATGGCCAGCACCGCGAACGCGAGGCCCTGCACCATCCCACGCGTGATCCCGTCCATCGCCTTCGGGAAGAGCAGCCAGGTCCCCAGCACCTCGACCTCGACTCGCTCGGGCGCGTGCGCGGCCGCAAAGTCCTCGATCTCGTCGCGCAGGCCCAGCGCGACCGAGGACGAGCGGTCGTTCAAGCGCAGGAAGACGTTCAGGGTGGAGCGGTCGTGATTGAGATAGTGCCGGTAGTCGCTCGGGTCGCCTCCCAGCTCGTAGAGCAGCAGGTACTGCGCCGCGAGAGGACGCGAGGGCAGGACCGTCCGCGGCTCCTCCCCCGGCCGCATCGCAGCGTCCATGAGGAACAGGTAGTCGAGGAAGGACAGGGTGCGATCGACCCGGGGAGACTCCTCGACGTGTCGAATCAGTGCGTCCGCGAAGGCCACGACCTCCGGCTCGAGCGCGCCGCCCGGGCTTCCGCTGTGGATCACGATGTTGATCGGAAGCGTTCCCGCCAGTCGGTTGCGCACGAATTCGGCGCTGACGCGGTGATAGCTGTCCCGCTTCCAGTAGGACAGGGGATCGCTGTCCACCCGGACCCGCAGGATCCCGCCCCCGGCCAGCACGACGACGACCCCGGCGACCGCCAGCGTGGCCACCGGCCGCTCGGCAAGGCGGCAACCGATCTGGCTGAGCTGCGAGAGGCCGTCGAGGCGCCGAGCTTCGAGCCGCAGCTCCCAACGGTGGATCGCCGCGGGGATGCCGACCATCGACCCGATTGCGGCCGCGCCGATGCCGATCGCCAGGCCGGTCCCCAGCTGTCCGAGGACCTCGACCGGCATCCACCGCAGAGCGAGGAAGCCCACGGTCGTCGAAGCGGAAGCCAGCAGGGTCGGCCGGGCGAGCACCGCCACCAGCGCGGGCCCGGGCTCGGCATCGTCCGACACGTGGGCCAGGAGCCCGAGCAGATAGACCGCGTAGGTGCAGGTCGTCGCCAGCAGGACCGTCGGCAGGATGGCAGTCACGATGGTGAAGGGTGTGCCCGTTGCCCCGAACCAGGCAGCGCTGACGACCTGCGTCCACAGCACGAGTCCCAGAGTCAGCCAGACTGCGAAGGCGCGACGCGTGATCCAGTAGACGAATCCCAGGACGAACACGAGCGCCAGGCTGCTCAGGACCGAGAGATCCCGGGTGAGCAGGCGGTAGGAGTCGTGTTCGGAGAACGGATAGCCCGACAGGTAGGCGGGCCACCCGGGGCCCTCCGTCTCGAGCAGCTCCAGCAGGGCCTCGCTGACCCGGAAGTTGATGGCTTCGCGGGGGCCGCCGAGCTCCAGCACGACCAACAGGGCCAGGACCTCGCCGTCTCGAGAGACGAGGTTTCGATCGTAGAGCCGATGGCCGTGGATGCGACGCTGCAGGGCGGCCATCTGGTCCGACAGGGTCTCGAAGTCGATCAGGGCCGAGCCGTCGATGGAGTCGCCATCGCCACGGACGTCCTCGATGGTCGTCAGGTCCAGGACCTCCTCGACGCCGTCGATCGCCGCGACCCGTTCGGAGAAGTCTCGAAGGCGCCTGAGGTCTGCCTCCTGGTAGGAGCGCTCGAGGTCGAAGGCGACGACCAGGATCTCGTCGTTGCTGAACTCGTCCTTGATCTCGCGGTTGCGATGCCGCTCCGGGTCGTCGCGCATCATCAGGCGCTCGAGTCCGGTGTCGATGTGGAACTGCGATGCGGGGACGAGCCCCAGCACCATGGCGATGGCGAAGAAGAGGAGCACGGCACCCGACCGCTGCCGCACGAGTCCTTGAAGCGAGTGGATGAATCGAGACACGGGCGTCGTCCTGCCTGGTGGAGGGGTTCGTCTCAGCCGTTGCTCTCGCACCTTCCGCGCCGCTCGTAGGCCGCGACGTAGTCCTCCTCGGCGATGGGAGCCCGCAGCCAGTCGTTCGAGATTCCGAAGGCGTCGACCAGTGCCTCCGCGTCGGGCAGGATCAGTCGGCACAGCTCGTCGATCTCGAGCTCGATCGTCTTCGCGTGGGTCGTCGAGACGAGGCCCTCGGCGAGGAACCAACCGGTATCGCGTGCCAGCAGCTGGAGGGCATGCAGCGCTCGCAGTCGCTCGACGGCGGCCCGTGTCTCGGGCTCTTCGATCCGTTCGACGGCGCCGTGGAACTGCTCGATCAGCACCCGCTCCCCCCGCGCCCGCGCGAGGCGGAGCGCCGCGTTCACGTGGTCGTTCCAGACCGCGAAGGGCTCCCGGCCGGCGGCGAAGGCCTTCTCCATGGACTCCCGAACCTCCAGGCAGAGCTTGCGCTCGCGGATCCGGAAGAGCGCGATGGTGTACTCCGCGTCGACCAGCGAAGCTGCTTCCGGGTCGAGCTCGCTCGGCAGCTCCGGCATCTCGTATCCGACGCCCGAGAGCATCTCGCGCGCGGCCTTCATCAGGATGAGGTGATTGTCGCCCTCCGCGGTGATGAGTCCCTGGGCCTGGTTGAGGTAGACGGGGATCCGGTTCTCGTCGAAGAGTCCGACCGCACCCACCCGCTCCCGGCACCGGAAGAGCTCGTCCTGTGCCGCGTAGGTGGAGACGGCCTTCAGGATCGCGAGGATCTGGGAGACCGCTCCCCGGCTCTCGTCGTCGATCGACATGTAGCTGCGCTGCATGTACCGGGTGCCCACGGTCAGCGCGTAGGCGGTGGCCAGACTGCCGAAGAGGTCCCGTTGGTGATTCCGGTACTCGATGATCGCTGCCTCGGGGCGCCCGACAGCGAAGGTCTTGCGCGCGTGCGAGTAGCGGGTCGCGATGAAGACGGCGGCTCGCAGGACCGAGACGATGGAGCCGCAGAGTGCGATCCGGCTGAGCTGGACGCGGTCCATGGCGTCCATGAAGCGCCGGTTGCGGCTCGGCTCCGAGCTCTCGAAGCGTCCCTGCTCGTCGAGACGACTCGATGCGCCGTGGAGCCAGTTCCGCTCGGGCACGCGGACCTGGTCGAACCAGGTGATGGCGTTGTCCAGGGAGTACACGGGCTTGTCGCCGAGGGGCTGGACCTGAACACCCGGGCAGAGCTCGCCGCGCGCGTCCCGGATCCGCACGATGAAGGGAAAGACGCCGTGGTCCTCGTCCGCGACCCGCAGGCGGGCCATGACGATCGCGAGCTTCGGGACTCCACGGAGCCCGGTGTTGGGCATGAACTTGCGCGCCCGGGGCCCGGGCGTGTGGATCACGAACTCGCGGCGCTCCGGATCGTGGACCGCCGTCGTCTCCAGGCGGCCGACGTTGTTGCCGAAGCCCTGCTCGGTGGCGAGGAAGACGCCGATGGTCGACATCTCCTCGAGCTCCTTCACGTAGTCGTCGAGGTCGTCCCGGTCCCGGCCGTGCTGAAGGATCGATCCCAGGGACAGGCTGTAGTGGATGGCCAGCAGCGTCATCAACGTGCCGTCGACGGTGCCCACCCACTCGTGAAGCGCGAACAGACGTCGCGGGTCCTCGAGAACGTCCTTGCAGCGGATCGGCAGCCGCTCGTGGACCAGTGCCAGACGTTCGTACGAAGCGCGTGTCTGCTCAGCGCAGCTCAGGCCCTCGCGGAAGGCGAAGCGCGGGTCCTGGAGGAGGCTCTTGATCTCCTCGACGAAGTCCGCCACCTCGGCTTCGTGGAGAATGGGCTCGATCTCACGCGGCAAGGTCGTCATCGCTTCGTTCCTCCCGGCTGACAATTCTGCGGTGTCATGGCCGGGAGGATCGGTGTACCGGACGCGAAGCGATATGAAACGCTTCACAGCGGGGACGAATCCCCGAGGAAGATCGGATGGCAGCGACTCGGGTGTAAACGAGTTGACAGTGGATCTGCCGCGCTTTGCACGCGGTAGATCCCGATGCCCCCTCGCTACTCCAGCAGCTTCTGGATCCGCAACCGGTTCAGCCAGTCGATGACGGCGGGAACGGCCTCGTTGTCGGTCGCGGACAGCACGTCGAGGTGGGAGTAGCCCTCGAGGATCTCGATCTCGGTGTCGGTGCTGGCGATGGAGTCGAGATAGCCCGCGAAGGAGGCTTCGGTGGGCGCCAGGCCGTTGGAGCCGCCGATCCCCAGGACGGGCACGTCGACGTTGGCGTTCTGGGTGACGTTCAGCAGGTCCGGGCGCCCCAGCGCCGAGGAGTCCCGGCCGAAGAGCAGGTCGAGCCCGGGTCGCCCGTCGATGAAGTACCACTCGCTGGCGTTGCCGTTCTGGAAGAGGGTGCGGATGAGCACGACGGCGTCCGTGACCTCCCGCTCGATTCCCCATCGCGCCGGAGGATCCGTGGGAGCCGGGCGCGGCCCGTTGTCGATGATCGCGCAGCCGGTGGCCATGTCGGCCGCGGCGGGGAAGGGCGGCGGCGGGATCGGGGGGCAGACGAGGGCACCGGGCTGGCTCGGGTCGAGCAGCGGATCGTCGATGTTGGTCCAGCTCCGCAGCACGCCTTCGTCGACGGCGGTGTAGAACTCGCCGGGCAGGAAGACCGCGAAGGGATTGAACTGGTTCGAGCCGTTGGCGCTGAAGCCGAAGCTCGCGCTGAACGCCGGGTTGATGCTGAAGTCGTCGTCGAGGAAGAAGCCCGGCAGCGCGAGGTTCGTCATCGGTGCGGCGAGCAGCACGTTGACGGGGAAGCCGCCGAAGAGGGGCGTGCGCTGGACCAGGGAGGGGGCGTCGGGGAGGAAGAAGCCGGCGAGCCCGTTCATCTCGCCGGCACCGCCGAGGTTCACGGGATCGATGAAGTCGAAGAGGCTCGAGAGGAAGACCTCGTTGTCGCAGGCGACGAGGTTCTGGCAGCCCTCCGCCACGGGATCGTCGTCCTTCAGGAAGAGGTTGGTTCCGTCCGCCAGATCCTGGACGGCGGCCAGGTACTGGCTCTCGCTGGGGAGGTCCGCGGCCGGACCGCGTGTGCCGCCCCCCTCGAACAGGATCAATCCGTCCACCAGCTCGTAGCCGGCCTCCACCCCGGGACCCGGGTCGAAGTCGTAGGCGGCGAAGATGCCCGTCCAGGTCGTCCCCAGCGAGTGTCCGCCGAAGATGACGAGCCCGTCGTCTCCCACCGCGTCGCGCGCCGCGAGGACCAGCTCGCGCCAGTCCCGCACGTAGGTGTCGACGCCCCAGTAGGCGCTGAAGCGAAGCTCGTCCTGGGTGAGCTTCTGGAAGGAGGAGTCGCCGTCTGCGGGCACCTCGTCGGGCAGCGTGAAGGCACCGTCGGGGTTGCCGTCCTCGTCGATGTCGGAGTCCGGGAAGTAGAAGCGGATCCCTTCGGCGAGGGCGTCCGCCACGGCGTCGTCGTCTCCGAACGCCGCCATCGCTCCGGCCAGCGCGTGGGCGGCGCCGCGACGGTCCTCGAGCTGGTTCGAACGACGGTTGACGGCCCACACCTCGAGGCTTCCTCCGTAGGCGCGCACCAGGTCGCGGGCGATGGGGTCGAAGGTGCTGCCGCCGCCCAGGAAGCCGGGGACCAGCACCAGGACGATCTTCGGGTCCGATGCGGCTACCCGCGTGCGCACGTAGCTCACCTGGTTGAGATCCGGCCCGCTTCCGAGGATCTGCTCGATGGTCCCGTCGGCGGGCAGGATGAACTCCTCGGGCTGGCCGGAGCCAGGCGTGTGGATCTCGAGGTAGCCCGGCATGGAGGTCAGCTCCTGCACCAGGGTGAGTCCCGGGTTGCACTGGCTCACGCCCAGACCGGTGATCGCTGCGGCAGCGACGGCGATGCATGCGAGGCGCTTCATCGGATCCTCCGGGTTCGGCGCGCAGCGGCGAAGCCCGCCAGTCCGAGTGTCGCGAGCAGGAAGCTGCCCGGCTCCGGGACCGGCGCCACGACGTCCACCTGCAGGATGCCCGCCGTCGAGAGCGTGTCGATCGCGAAGCTCGTCTCCAGGCAGAGGGGGCTCTCCGAGCAGGCCGGGGAGGGCCCGAAGCTTCCCTCGACGTCGATCAGGGTCAGCGAGATCGGGGAGGAGGATCCCTCGACGCGCACGAAGAGCGAGGGAATCAGGAAGCTCTCGTCCGGTCGCAGGATGCCGAGCCCCGGGTTCTCCAGCGCCGGGTCGAGGCCGATCGTCAAGCCGTCGGTCGCCAGGTCGAGCGCGACGACGTCGAAGCGCGTGGTCGACGCCAACGGCGGGGCCTCGCCCAGACTCAGCCGGATCTCACCGCTGAGCGGGCCCGACAGGGATCCCGTCACCTGACTCTGGAGCGGATCCAGGGAGCCCGCGTACGAGATCGCCTGGCTGGGCCCGGCGGCGCCGACCAGGGAGGCGATGGCGAGCAGGGCGACCAGCCCGCTGCGCGCAGATGAAGACATGCGGCTACCTCCCGCAGCGGAGGAGTCCGCTACCGGGTGGTAGTGGTTCCCGGGAGGGCGTTGTGGCAGCGGCCCGCGGGGCTTGCCCCGCCTGCTCCGGGTCAGGCCCGGAGTCTCAGCGAGTTGGCGATCACCGACACCGAGCTCAGGCTCATGGCCCCGGCAGCGACCATGGGGTCGAGGAGCACGCCGAAGCCCGGGTACAGGGCCCCGGCAGCGATGGGCACGCCCAGGGCGTTGTAGACGAAGGCGAAGAAGAGGTTCTGCCGGATGTTCCGAAGGGTGGCTCGGCTGATCGTGCGCGCGCGCAGGATGCCGCGCAGATCGCCCCGGACCAGCGTCACGCCGGCGCTCTGCATCGCCACGTCGGTACCGGTTCCCATGGCGATGCCCACCTGAGCTCGTGCGAGGGCGGGCGCGTCGTTGATTCCATCGCCCGCCATGGCCACGACGCGGCCCTCGGCCTGGAGAGCGCGCACGGCGTCCTCCTTCTGGTCCGGCAGGAGATCGGCCAGGACTCCGTCGAGACCGAGCCGACCGGCCACGGCCTGGGCGGTGGCGCGGTCGTCGCCCGTCAGCATGACCACGCGCACGCCCTGACGCCGGAGCTCGGTGATGGCAGCGGGAGTCGAGTCCTTGATGGGATCGGCGACGCTCAGCAGGCCTGCGAGGCGT
>JANQSB010000619.1 GCA_028284295.1 Myxococcota bacterium
CCACGGCGATGACGGACTGCGAGTACGGCGAGCTGAGCTGCGAGGTCTGCGCCGAGGGCTGCGAGCTGCTGCCCGGGCTCACCTCCTACTGCGGTGACGGCACCCGGGACGAGGCCAACGGCGAGGAGTGCGACGGAGAGCCCGACTGCGACGAGACCTGCAAGGTGCCGGAGCCCGGGGCCGCCCTCTCGGCCGCCACGGCGACTCTCGTGATCCTCGCGCTCCGCCGACGTCGGGCCTCGCGGCCCGAGTGCTACCGAGGGCGACACCGAGCCCGCGCCGGGGAGTGATCCGGCCGTGCCCACCGAACGCGAAGCGCAGCTCACCGAGGCCCTCGAGCATCACCGGGCCGGCCGCATGGACGCGGCCCACGAGATCTACCGCGGCATCCTGGGCGACGATCCGGACTGCCCGGAGGCACTCAACTTCATGGGCGTGCTGTACTCGCAGCACGGCAAGCCCGACATCGCCGTGCAGCTGCTGCAGCGGGCGATCCACACCTCGCCCCGCTACGCCGATGCCCACAACAACATGGGCAACGTGCTCGTCGAGCTGCACGACGTCGCGAACGCCATGGTCGCGTACGGAAACGCGCTCGCCTGCGATCCGGAGCTGGCCGCCGCCCACAACAACCTCGGGGTACTGCTGCGGCGGGAAGGTCAGTCTCACGAGTCCATCCAGCACATGCTCCAGGCCGTCGTCCTGCGACCGGACTGGGCCACGGCCCACCTCGGCCTGGGCAACGCCTACGCCCAGATGGGCTACGCGGACAGGGCGATCGAGCAGTTCCGACGCGCCATCGAGCTCGAGCCCACACTGAGCGCCGCGCAGCACATGCTGGGCCACTACCTGGCGGCGCGGGGCGACCGCCAGGGCGCCGCGCGAACCTTCGAACGCCTGATCGAGATCGATCCCGACAACGTCGTGGCCCACCACATGCTGGCCGCGACTTCCGGTCGAAACGTGCCTGTACAGGCGTCCCGCGCATACATCGAGCAGAGCTTCGACGAGTTCGCTTCGAGCTTCGAACAGAAGCTCGCGAAGCTCGACTACCGCGCCCCCGAGCTGCTGGCCGAGCGCCTGGCGATCCGGCTTCCTGGGCCTACGGGTCCGCTGCGGGTACTGGACCTCGGGTGCGGCACCGGCCTCTGCGCGCCGCACCTGCGGCCCTTCGCGAGCGAACTCCTGGGCGTGGACCTGTCACCGAAGATGCTCGCCCGCGCTCGGCAGCGCGAGACCTACGACGAGCTCGTCATAGCCGACCTCGTCGACTACCTGCGCGAGGGGGGCGCACCCTTCGACGTGATGGTCTCGGCCGACGTGCTGATCTACTTCGGATCGCTACGGGAGATCCTCCAGGGGATCTCCCGACGGCTCGTCGACGGAGGCTGGCTCTTCTTCTCCGTGGAGAAGTGGGACGGCAACATCGCTGGCGAGGCGGACACGAACGTGGGCTATCGCCTGGAGCCGCACGGCCGCTATTCACACACCGGACCCTACGTGGAGCAAGAGCTACGCCGAGCCGATCTCGAGCTGGTGTCGATCGAGGAAGAGGAGGTCCGCAAGGAGATGAAGGAGCCCGTCCTCGGCTGGATCGTGACCGCGCGCAAGCGTCCGACCAGCTAGTAGCGCGCGCGCCCCGCCCTCGGGCGCACGCGGTGCCCCGTCGCCGCCAGCGCGCCCGCCAGCAGGGCCCACAGGAGCGGGCCGCCCACCGGCACCGCGACGAGAGACGGCGGGTCGCCGGGGTCGAGCGGGTCGGTCCCCGCCTGGACCTCCACGAAGTCATCGAGCCCGTCTCCGTCCGTGTCGGCGAGGAAGGGATCGGTCCCGTAGGTGCCCGTCTCCTCCAGGTCGGTGAGCCCGTCGTTGTCGTCGTCCGGGTCGCAGACGTCCCCGAGCGCGTCGCCGTCGTTGTTGGCCTGGTTGGCGTTGGCGACGTTGACGCAGTTGTCGCTCGAGTCGGGCACGCCGTCGCCGTCCGCATCGTTACTGCCCCCACCCGAGCCCGGTGGCGGCGGCGCGCTCAGGCGCCCGACCCAGGTCACCGCACCGGCGGCCGCCATCGCGCCGTCCGATGGCCCGCACTCGAAGTAGAGCCGGCTGTCGGTGTAGATCCGTACCTCGTACTGGCGGGCAAAGGTCAGGAAACGCGCGTCTTCGCGCAGCAGCTGTGCGGGGCTCGTCTGCCGGTAGAGCTCGACGGTCGAGCTGCCCAGGTGGAAGACGAGCAGGTCGTCCGGGTCGAGGTCCACGCCCAGCCTCTGCAGCCGCTCGACGTCGATGTCGAAGGGAATGCCCGAGGGCGTCGGGATCCGCCCGTGCAGGCTGCTGGACCAGGTCGCTCCCGTGACCAGCAGGTAGTCGACGGCCGCCGCGGGTGCAGCCGCGGTCAGGAACGCGGCCGCGACCAGGGCGGGCCATCCATTCGACCTGCGACGGGTCATCATGCGCGCTTCCGGCCGGACGGCTTCAGCAGCTCTTTCCGAGCTTGAGGTCGAAGCAGCCCTTGAAGCTCCCCGTCTGTTTGCCCTGCTCGTCGAATTGCGTGTACTCGACCTCGATCTTCGAGAAGTTCAAGGTGAGGGTCTCGGCCACGTTGTCGTCCTGATCGGTGGTGCCGATCGCGATCCTGGAAACGATCACGTTCTCGAGCGAGACCTTCATGTACTCGAGAAGATCGTTGTTGCCGTCGAAGCGGTTCACGCTCAGCTCCGCGTCGGGATAGCTGGTCCCCTGGGCCACGGCCACCATCAGCTCGGGGCTCGCTTTGTCGTAGCCCTTGATGATCTTGATGTCGTCGAAGCTGGGGATGATCTTTCCGCCTCCGCCCCCGGATTGGGCCTCGCCTGCGTTGTTCGACGCACCCCACGACCAGGCCAGGACGTCGATCCAGTTCTTGAACTTGCCCTCTGTCGACTCACCCTCGAGATTCCCCAGCTTCAGGAACAGGTCGCCCGCCTGGGCAGGCTCATCGAAGCCGGCGGCGGCGACGGTGGCCAGGGGGACGGCGTAGGCAGCAGCGCGCTTCTTCATCGGAACCTCCACAACGGCAGACCGCCGGCTGGATTCGGGTCGAACCCCCCCCGAATCGCACTGGGCGGCAGGTCGAAGTGCATCATACACCCTTGCCCGGGGGGCGAACACAACGACTAGCGAGAATCGCTCCGGCTTCCTGCGCCTGGACTTCCGGCATGAAGCCCGTTCAGCCCGGGTCAGTGCGCCCGACCTGACACATCACCCCACGCGGCGAGCACGCGGATCGCGTCGTCCACCCTGCCGCGTGGCCGGAACTAGCCCCTTCGCCGGTGCCCCATCGCGGCCGCGTCCGCACCGCCGAAGAGGAGCAGGCCGAACGTGGTCGGCTCTGGGACGAAGGTGATCTGCCAGCTCGCAATGCCCAGCAGGTCCGGCGTGCCGCTCGCGAGCTCGACGCGCAGGGGCGTCACCAGCGTGACGCTGCCACCCGGTGCCAACGAACCCGCCATGCTGCCCTGGGTGCCCCACCCCGTCCCCGTGCCCGGGTCACTCGAGACCTCCGCATTGCGGGTGGTCCAGAAGTGCGCGGACAGCCGCGTGCCGGTCGGGTTGGTCGTCTCACCCCCGATGCCCACACCGACCGAGGACGAGTCGGACAGCACGATCCCGAACGGGTCCGCTCCGGTACCGGCCAGCATGCCCTGGATCACCATGGTGCCGTTGAAGCCGTCCTGGTCCGTGCAGACGCCCGCCGCATTCAACGGGCACACCTGACCGCCCGCATTCCGGCTCATCGAGAAGCTGCCGCTGCGATTGGCCGCCGTGAGCGTCAGCCGGGTGAGCCGCGGCTCGCCCGCGATCGGCGCGGTCAGCGCCGTGACCGAGAGAACACCGGCCGGGATCTGCAGCGTCCCGCCCGAGACCTGGGCAGTTCCCGAGATCGCGACCGGCCCGAAGGCCGCTTCGGAGTTGCCCGAGAACTGGAGACCGAAGCTCCCGACGAAGTCGAGTGGCATCGCCACCGCACGCCCCGCGAGCAACAGACCCAGGGCGAAGCCGACCCACCCTGGAACGAAGAGCCGGCGAACCAGGCTCCGCATCGCACCCTCCCCTCGTCCCTCGCCTCCATGTTCTCATTCCCGGCAGATCCTGTCACGAGCGAATCGGGATCCTGATGTTATTCGGGACGAGCTCGCGAACCAATCGGCCACACGATGGGTCGACCCGCCGCAGGTGCCGGCGAGTCGGGACATGTCTTGAGATTCCGACCACGATGTGAGACAAGGGGACAGATCATCCCGGAGGGGGAAGCGCCGTGCCGAGTCGAATCGTCCGCGCCATCCTCGCGGCTACCGCGATCACGTTCCATGCGAGTGCCGCTCTGGGCGGCATCGAGACGCACCGCATCGACTACAGCTTCAACGAGAGCTCGGGGCCGACCTCGCTCTCCATCCCGAGATTCGATCCGCAGGGTGGCGACCGCGAGCTCGTGCGTGTGGACGTCGAGCTGGCGGCCGACTTCTACCTGAACTGGCAGGTGAACGCCGGCGGGCTGCCCTGTAACGGATGCTTCGCGACCTCGTTCGGCGAGAGCTGCGTCGACCTGAGCCCGGGGCCCGAGATCTGCGCGATGGTGGAGGACACGGTCTATCCGCCGACCGGCGTGACCCAGTACAGCTCGTCGCGGCAGCTACAGGACGTCGCGACGGGATCGTTCAGCTCGGCGATCCAGCTCGCGGCCTTCGTCGGGACTGGCTCGGTTTCCGTGGGCGTCGACTCTTCGCTGTCCTTCCCGGACATCGACCTGCTGGCGAGCGTCGGGTTTCCGGTCGCGGAACACCAGGGACTGGGCCAGGCGGCGCTCCTGGTGACCTACAACTTCGACCTGCTGACCTGCACCCCACCGGCGCTACCGGCCGGGGCGGGTATCCAACCGCTCGGGTCCATCTGCGAGCCGACACCGTGTGAGAACACGGGTGAGTCCTGCGAGCTGGGACTCGGAGCCCGGTGCCCCGGAATCGTGGTCTGCGAACAGCCGGAGGGTGTCGAGGTCTGCCAGCTCGACATGTCGATCGGCGAGCTCCAGATCTGCAAGTGCAACGTCTTCGCCAGCTCGACGGATCCCGATCGCAGGGACCGAGGGGTCTGGGCGTGCCATGGGACGTACCCCACCTCCCTCAGCGGCAACTATCTGGGAATGGCCTCCGCCTCGGTCTCCCAACCCGTCGACACGCCCGCCTCGCCGTTCCTGATGTCGCTGCAGTACCAGTTCACGGGCGACGGCGGTTCCCTGGACGTGGTTCTCGATGGCACCGTCCTCGCCAGCATCGCCGCTCCCGGGATGAGCGAGCCAGTGCAGACCCTGGAGGTGCTGGTCGACGGAGCGCTGCTGAACGGCACCGGACTGAATCTCGAGATCATCGCCAATGGCAGCGCGGTCGCCGTCGACAACGTCTCCTTCCCGGGTCTCTACAACGGAGACTTCGAGACCGGTGACGTCGACGGCTTCCTCGCGACTCCCGAGCTCGACGGAATCGTGGTGGTGGCCAGCCCGGCCGCTCTTCCCACGCTCCACCCCGGCCTGGCCACACTGCTCGTGACGATCGTCTGCGGCCTGGCGCTGCTGACGGGGAGCCGGCGCGCGAGCGCGCGACGCGGGCAGTGACCCACCGATTCGAAGGGGCCCGCGCCCTTCGAATCGGTGCGAGCGCCACGACATCCGCTCAGCCCCCGACGCCAGGCACCCCCTTCTGCCGGCGGATCCAGATCACCGAGGTCACGACGAGGGCCAGGACCAGCCAGGGCAGCGAATCCGCCAGGGCCGGAAGCGATTCCATCGCCAGGAGTCCCGGGTCGTTGATCACGAGCGCGAGGTCCACCGGCGCCACGCCTGCGACGAAGACCGAGCCTGCGATGGCGACGGCCTCGTAGGAGGTCTGGGTCCGGATGGCGGCGGCGAGGTTGGCCGCCACGGTCTCCGCCGACTCGCCGAACGAGGTCACGAGCGACACCGGCTCGCCGGCGACGTCGCCGTCGATCGAGCCACCCGCGGCGACGCCGACCAGCTCCTGACTCGCCTCGATGAGGCTGATCGTCGGGTTGAAGCTGACCGAGCCCGGCGGTACGCACGACGTCAGCGGCAGCGGTGCGCCCAGCGGGCCCACACAGACACTGCTCACGTAGACCCCTTGCATCGCGGCGGTCGCGGCAGCCATTGCCAGCAGGTTCGAGCTGGTCGCCCCCGTGACCGCGCCGCCGCACAGCGGGGTCGGGCCGCTCATCGAATCGAGCCAGTGCTGCGCGATCTGGTCGGCGCCCGCGCCCGGGGCCATCGGCGCCACGTGGAAGGGACCGTACTGGGTCGCGGATCCGGACAGGGTGAAGGACCAGGTCCATCCGACCCCCGTCGAGGTGCCGACCACCTCGAGGGCGCTGGTCAGCTGAGGCGGGGAGCCGCCCGTCGCCCCACAGGTCGGCGGGGGCCCTTGGATGACCCGGAAGCCGAGGGTGTGCGAGACCGTGACGGCCAGGGCGTCCACCGAACCCGAGTTCAGCTGATCGGTGGGCACGTCGGCCCAGGACCCGCCGGCGAAGAGACGCGACGCCGGAGCTGCAGACGGCTGGTCCTGCAGCCACTCCCGCACGTTGCCGCTCATGTCGTAGAGGCCCCAGGGGTTGGTGTCGGCGTTGGTGGGGACGGTCCCGTCGAAGGTTCCGACCTCGGTGGTGTCGGTGGGGAAGAGGCCGTTGGCCACCCAGTTCGCGTCTCCCGCCACGGCCACGTCCCTTCCGAACCCGTAGAACGCGTAGTCGCCGGAAATGAGGGCGCCCCCGGCGTCGACACCGCCGGGCGAGCCGGGCTGGTAGGCGGCCGCGTGGTAGATCTCGTTGAACGCGTTCTCCTGGGCGGACAGGAAGCCCAGCGAGCCGAACACGCTGCGCATGGGCAGCCGGAACCCCTCGCACGAGCTCACGAGAGTGGCCCGCTCGCCGAGGTTCAGATCGCGCGTGGCCCAGTCCGCGGCCCCGATGCTGACGGGATGCCAGTCCCCCGGCAGCCCGCCTTCGGTGTAGCAGCGCTCGCCGACGCCGAGGAGCTGGTCGAGCGTCAGCCAGTTGGCGAACTTCACCGCGCCGTACCAGCTGACCCCCACGATGGGATGCGCGGCGCGCGCCGGATCGTAGGTGTACCGGGTGCCCGGTGGATCTGCCGGGGTGTAGACGATCCCGTTGTTCACGAAGCCGAAGGCGTTGTTGGCGGCCACCGAGAAGAGCGGCTCGCCACCGCCACCGTCGAGGGTGACGTCACCGGTCGGCTCGAAGAGCATGAACTCTCCCCGCGGATCGACCGGCGACAGGCTCTGGGCCTCTTCCGCATCGTTCAGGAAGGTGACGTACTGGTCGACCGTGATCTCGTAGCGCCCCATCCGCGTGCTGTAGCTGACCCCTCCCACCACCGGGGCGAGCGCCACCATGTAGTCGCTGATCTGGTCCCCCACGAGCTTCGGGTCCGGATCGAATAGACCACCCACCGGCAAACAGAAGGAGGGGCTGCCCGCACACAGCCAGCCCGATTCCACCTGGCAGCTCCCGTCGCAACCATCGCCGGGTGTCACTCCCCCGTCGTCGCAGGTCTCCGGAAGGACGGGCACGCCGTCTCCGCACACCTCGGCCAGGTCGAACTTGACCGCGAGAGCGTCTTCGCTGAAGCCCGAATACGGGTTGACGGGGGTGCCCCAGTTGGCCCCGCCCTTGCCCACCAGATACAGCGCGCCGAGCCCGTCGACCGCGGTCGCTTCGCCCGTCTCGGCATCGGCCGAGCCCAGGAAGGTGTTCCACTGCAGGTCACCGTTGGCGTCCAGCTTGACCGCGAAGGCGTCGATGCCTCCCGCGTGCGGATTCAAGGGCGACCCCCAGGTCGCATCGCTGTAGCCCGTGAGGTAGACGTCCCCGCTGCCGTCGACGGAGATTCCCCCGGCGGAATCGTTCGGGGGCATGGTCAGGGCGCTGGACCCGAGGAAGGTGTTCCACTGCAGCGCCCCGGCGGCTCCCAGCTTGGCCACAAAGACGTCCCCCTGGCCCGCGTAGGGGTTCACCGGCGAGCCCCAGGTCGCGTCGCTCCCGCCGGACACGTACACGCTGCCACTCGACGAGTCGACGGCGATGCCCGCGGGTATGTCACCCATCGCGGACCCGAGGAAGGTGTTCCACTGCAGGCTGCCGCCGCCGTCCAGGTGCGCGGCAAAGGTGTCGGTGCTTCCGGCGTGCGCGTTCGTCGGCGTGCCCCAGGTGGCATTGCTGAAGCCTGTCACGAAGACGTCGCCGCCCGAGTCCACGGCCAGCGCCCTCGCGCTGTCGGTGACCGCCGACCCCAGGAAGGTGTTCCACTGCAGGCTGCCGCTCCCGTCCAGCTTGGCGACGAACGCATCGCTGGCGCCCGAATGGGAGCTCATGGGCGTGCCCCAGCTGCCGAAGCTCTGACCGGCCACGAGCACGTTGCCGCCCACGTCCACCGCCAGGGCCTCGCCGTAGTCGTTGCTGCCGGCGGCCCCGTGGAAGGTGTTCCACTGCCGGACCCCGGCGCTGTTCAGCTTCACGACGAAGAAGTCGAACCAGGTCGGGCTCGTGTGGGCGTTCAGCGGCGAGCCCCAGGTCGCGGAGCTGTAGCCCCCGACGAACACGTTGCCGCTGCCATCGACCGCGATGCCGCTCGCCAGGTCGTAGGCCGACGCGCCCATGAAGGTGTTCCAGACCAGGTTGCCGTTGCTGTCCAGCTTGGCCGCGAACGCTTCGACGCCGCCCACGTAGGCGTCGACCGGCGTGCCCCAGGTCGTCTGACTGAAGCCCGCGACGTACACGTTGCCGCTGCCGTCCACGGCCACGGCGCGAGCCCCGACGCCGCCGGTGGTCGAACCCATGAAGGTGTTCCACTCGAGGGTGGGGTCGATGGTGAGCGGATGCGCGGGATCGTACGAGCCGACAGTGAAGCCCAGCTCGGGCTCGCGACCCGG
>JANQSB010000620.1 GCA_028284295.1 Myxococcota bacterium
ACGGGTCGCGACGGTCCCGAGGCGACGATCGTCGTCGTCGATCGCCGGGGCCGCGAGATCGCCGCCTTCGCTGGCTCCCGCCCCGTGTGGGTGCCCGAGCTCTTCTAGACTCCTACCAGCAGCAGGTTCCCCGCCGGGGCGGTCCTGAGGCCCGCTCTGCGGATCGCGCGAGATCTTCTGCGAGCTTTCGCCCGCTGACCCGTATTCCAGGTGGGGGCGGCCGATGCTGCAGGCGACAATCCAGGGCTGGGCGGCGAGTCGCGTCGGCGACGCGGGCTCGGGTACCGGGCGCGGTCCCGGGGCGCTGGATAGGCTTGCCCGGGAGCTCGGCCGGAGGAGTGGCGTGACGGGAGAGGGCGGCGAGGCGACGCCGGGCCCGGACGGTGCCGCGGAGTCCTTCGCAGAAGCCTGGGCGGCACACGAACGGGACGTCGCGCGCGTGTGCCGGCGAATCCTCGGCGGCCGGGAGGAGGCGCGCGACGCGCCGCAGGAGGTCTTCCTGCGAGCTCGTCAGGCGTATTCCCGCTACCAGCCCGACCGCCCCTTCCGCGCCTGGGTGCTCGCGATCGCGGGCAACTACTGCATCGACCAGCTGCGTCACCAGGCCGTCCAGCAGCGCATCTTCGTCGACGTCGATCCCGAGGAGGCCTCGCCCGCCGCGCATCCCGGGCTCTCTCCGCTCGCGGGGCTGCTCGTCCGCGAGCAGCGCGCCCAGCTCGGTCGCGCCATCGCCGGGCTGCCGCTCAAATACCGCCTGCCCCTCGCGCTCCGCTACTTCAGCGAGCTCGACTACGAATCCATCGGAACGGCACTGGGTGTCTCGAAGGGGCAGGTGGGCACCCTGCTGCATCGCGCCCGCTTGCGCTTGCGGGCCGAGATGGCCGCGCCCCCGGGACCCCGCCCGCGTCGGCGACAGCGGAAGGGGCGCTCGTGAGCTGTCTCTCCGAGGAAACCTACGGGGTCTACGTGGACGGCGAGCTCCCGGCGGAGGAGCAGCGCCGCGTCGAGGCGCACCTGATCCAGTGCCAGCGCTGTCGCGGTCTGATCCTCGCGCTCCAGGACGAGGCCCGCCTCATCTCGGAGGCGCTCACCCTGACGGGCTCCGCGGCGCGACGTGTGGCGGCCCCGCGGCGCCGTGCCCGTGGTCTCGCGCTGGGCCTCGCGCCGACCCTCGCTCTCGGAGCCCTGGCGGTGAGCGTCGCCGGCTGGCTGCTCGAGCAGCGGGTGCCCGGCTTCTCCTGGCTCGACCCCGGAAATCTCATCGGAGCATACGAAATGGCGTTCGACACCCTCTTCACCCTGCGCGACACGCTGCCGGTCCTGTTCGACCTCGGCGTCGCCGTCGGTGCCACCGTCGCCATGGCCGCCGTGCTCACCTTCTTCGTGAGCGCGTTGCTCAAGCGGATGACGACCGGCTCGGTCGCCGGGCTCCTGCTCCTGCTCGTCGCAGGGGCGGGCAGTCTCGCTCCTGCGCGACCGGCCGCGGCCCTGGATCTGCGCTGGGACCAGGAGCGGGTCGAGGTCGAGAGTGGGGTGACCCTCGACGACACCCTGGTCTCCTCGGCGGAGACCTTCGAGGTGAACGGCGAGGTCAATGGGGACGTGATCGTCGTTGCGGAGCGCGTCACGATCCGCGGGCGCGTGAACGGGAACGTGTTCGCCGCAGCCCGCGAGGTGCTCGTGCTCGGCGAGATCGACGGGTCGCTCCACATGGTGGGCGATCGCTGCGAGCTCGAGGGGCAGGTGACCGGCAACGTGTACAGCGCGGCCGAGGATCTCGAGATCGCCCGAGAGGGTCGGGTCGGGCGCGACGTCCACCTCTTCGGCGAGGGGGTCCACGTGGACGGGCGGGTCGGACGCGATCTGCTCGCGGGGGCCGAGCGGGTGGAGCTGCGCGGCCAGGTGGACCGTCACGTCCGCACCTACAGCGAACGGGTGGTGGTACACGACGAAGCCCGGATCGGCGGCGACCTGGCGATCGAAGTCGCCGACCACGGGGAGTCGACCGTCTCCGAGTCCGCGACGATCGGCGGAGAGGTGACCGAGACCGAGATCACCCACCACCACCACGAGCGGGGCAGTCGCTGGACCGACGGCGGATTCTACCTGCGCGCCTTCGTGCTGCTGGTGTCGTCCTTCCTGGTCGGCCTGCTGCTCCACGCGGTGGTTCCCGGGCTCTTCTGGGGGACCCTCGAGACGGGCGGCGACTACCTGCGTTGCCTGGGGACGGGCTTCGTGACGGTGGTCGCGGTGCCGGTGCTCCTGGTTCTGTGCGCCATCACCGTGGTCGGCATTCCGATCGCGATCCTGGGCGCCTTCGCGTACCTGACCCTGCTCTTCGTCTCGAACATCGTCGTGGCCGCACTGGTCGGCGGCGCCATCACCGGCGCCGAGCCCGAGGGATCCCACGGCTTCGGGATGTCGCTGCTGCTGGGGCTGGTGCTGGTGCTGGTGGCGACGAACCTGCCCTTCGTGGGTGGGGTCCTGCGCCTGCTCGTGGCACTGGCCGGCAGCGGTCTCGTGGTCGCCAGTGCCCAGGAGGCCTGGCGGGCGCGCGGTCCCCGCTACGCCTGAGGGCGCGCGTCGGCGGCGAGCTCGAAGTACTGCACCACACCGCGCACGCGCTGGCCCGAGGCGTCGCGCGCGGGCATCACGCCGATCCCGGACCCTCCCGTGGGAGTCTCGGCGAAGCCACTGAGGATCTCGGGGAAGTCCTCCGGCAGGCTCGGGCCGTCGTCGACGATCGAGACGCGGATCCGGGACGGCCCCGCGAAGTGCTCGGCCCGCAGCAGGAGGCGGGTGCCCCGCGGCAGGGCGTCCAGGGTGATCTTCGCGTTGAGCACCAGGTTCGAGAGAACGAGCGCCCGGTCGCCCCGCATCGCGGGCAGCCCTTCGTCCACCTCCACCGTGAGCTCGATCCCCGCCATCTCCGTGAAGGGACGGATGAAGGCCTGGGCGGAATCGAGCAGGAGCGCCGGGGAGAAG
>JANQSB010000636.1 GCA_028284295.1 Myxococcota bacterium
GCTCTTCATCGTCGATGGACTGACGGTGCGCGCGCAGGGCGGGATGCCGACCCTCGACGGCTCGGCCGCCTCGTCGACGACCCGGGGCTTCATCCTGGACGGCACGAACACCGGCGTGACGGGGATCGCCGTCCGCAACTACCCGAACGTGGCGATCGAGGTGCGGGGATCGAACGCAATCGTCTCGGGCTGCATCCTCAGCGGGTCCCAGTTCGGCGTCCTGGTGGTCGCGGATTCGGGTGCGGGGCCCGTGACCATCGGTGGCGACGACCCGGCGGACGGGAACTTCATCTACGACAACACGCTCGGGATCTCGACGGAGCCCGGCGCCACGGACGTCGTCATCCGCAACAACGTCGTCGGAATCGACGAGTCGGACGGCGTCATGCCCAACGTGGTGGGGATCGCGGTGAGCGGGGACCGCGCCGTGGTGGATCGGAACGTGATCGCGGGGAGTACGCAGTTCGGGCTGTCGGTTCCGGGGAGCGCCGTCCAGGTGCTGGACAACAACATCGGCCTGACGCGGGACGAGACGGCGGCCGCGGCCAACGCCACCGGCGTGATCGTGACCGGTGCGAGCATCGGCTTCTTCGGCAACGCGGTCTCCGGAAACTCGGGTACCGGCGTGCTGCTGGGCGGGAACGGGGGCGAGCTGTCCGACAACCGCATCGGGCTGCACCCCAGCCTGCCGCAGGCCTTCCCGAACGGACAGGACGGCATCCTGGTGTCGGGCGGGACCGGCTACATGATCGGCGCGACGATGGGCGTGTCCGTGAACGAGATCGGCGGCAACGGCGGGCACGGCATCTACCTCCAGGGCTCCTTCTCGGGCGGAAACACGATCGACGGCAACGTCATCGGAGGCGACTTCCCGAACGCGGGCAGCGGGCTGCGGATCGAGAGCGCGGGCAACACCGTCGGGTTCGTGAACGGCTTCGACCTGCCCAACACGATCTCGAACAACGGACTCAACGGGGTGGAGATCGAGGGACCGGACGCGTTCGGGAACGACTTCGCCTACAACGAGATCGAAGGCAACGCCGGGTCGGGCATCCGCATCGTGGATGCGTCCGACAACGTCATCGAGGGCGAGGACGAGATCTTCCGGAACGAGATCCGCGGCAACGGGGGCAACGGCATCGAGGTCGTGTCCGACCAGGAGATCGCCGATCGCAACCTGATCCGGGAGGTGACGATCACGGACAACGACGCCTTCGGGATCGCGCACATCGGAGGCGCCCAGGACGACATCGAGCCGCCGATGACCGAGCTCGTGGGCATGACGACCTTCCTGCAGGGCACGGCGCGCGCCCAGGCGACCATCGACCTCTACTCGGACCTCGAGGAAGAGGGCGAGTTCACGATCGGGACCGTCACGGCCGACGGGGACGGGGACTGGTTCAGCCCGGGCTCGCTGGCGCTGTGGGGCGGCACGAACCTGAACGCGACCCAGACCGACGTGAACGGCAACACCTCCGAGTTCAGCGTTCCGATCCCGATCCCGCCGGGTCGGGTCAACGCGGAGATCCCGCCGGAGGAGGACGCGGCGATCTGCCTCGACGTCCTGACGGGCGACGAGGTGGTGCCGCCCGTCGATACCGATGCCTCGGGTCGCGCGACCGTCCTGGTCGAGACCGTGGGCCAGTCGGTGACGGTCCGGATCGAGCACTCGGTGGAGAACCCGACGGCCGCCGAGCTGCGAATGGGGCTGCCCGGCGAGAACGGCCCCCTCGTGCTCGACCTCGGCGACCCGGCGAGCCCGGTGGTCGCGGGCCTCTCGGGCCCGGAGTTCCACGCCTTCACGGCCGGTGACCACTACCTGGTGGTATCGAGCCCGGCGTGGCCGGACGGAGAGATCCGCAGCACCTTCCTCTGCCCCGAGCCCGGGGCGGGCCTGCTGGCCGTCGTCGCCCTGCTCGGTGTCGCCGCCGTGACCCGTCGGGAGCGGTGCGGCTGAGATCTCCGGGCCCTTCTAGCGGGGCGCCTGCGGAACGCGGTAGAGCCGCGCTTCCTCGTGCTCGAACAGCACCGGCCACGGCTCGAACTTCTGGAGGTTCGGCGCCCGATAGCCCCCGAACTGCTCCGCCTCGACCGAGCCCACGTAGAGCCAGCTGGCGCCGGCTCCTCGGGCCAGCTCCCAGGCGCGAGTCAAGTCGCCGGTCCTGTAGATCTCGTCCACCACGGCTCGGCGCCTTCTGGGCTCTCTCCAGTCGTTTCGCCAGCCCGCCTCGTGGTTCACCCAGCCGATGAAGACAGGGCGACCGGTCTGCATGGACATCCGTGCACCCCAGCCGTAGGCGTGAGAGGTGGCCTCGATTCCGGAAGCCCCCGGCGGCAGGTTCTTGCGCATCCAGGACGCGGTGAGCACGTCTTCCGGGTGCCTCAGCCGCAGGTACCGGAGCGCGTTCATCGTCTCGATGCCTGCGTAGCCGCGCTGGAACTGCTGGAAGCGAGACGGCACGCCGAAGAGCAAGAAGCCGGCGGTCGCGACACCCGCGAGTCCCGCAACGGCCCACGCGGTCCGACGTCGCGCGGGCGTGACCCGCGCCACGGCTGCGGCGAACCAGGTCGGGGCCCCCAGAGACAGAAACACCCAGGAGGCCATGGTCGCCTTGAACACGGTGTTCCTTCGCTCGAGCTTCCCGGAGTAGTGATCGTCCAGGTAGGCGAACTCGACCACCAGGGGAAGCCCCAGACCGGCCACACACAGCGCCACCGCCGCCCTGGGCAACCAGCTGTCCTTCGCGTCTCGAAGCGCGTCTTCGCGCAGATGATGGCGAGCGAGCCACGAGCCCCATCCCAAGAACGTCAGGATGGTGATCCACCCCGCCCAGCGTCCTGCGACGAGCGCGAGCAGCAGCGCGCCGCCTGCGATCGGCCCCACGCGCCTTCGCTGCTCCACCGGAGTCGCGGCCCAGAAGCCGAGCAGCAGCAACAGCCAGAACGGTCCCCAGAGGATCCACAGCTCCGCTGCCGTGGAACGGTGGCTCACGATGCCAAGGCCCCTGCCCGACTGCGCGGCCGCGAAGTGCAGCCAGAACGGGAGGTAGAGAATCACCGACCCCAGCGCGACAGCGAGCGTCTTTCCGGCCGCGGTGAACTTCTCTCGAGTCGTGGCGCCCGTCCAGGCGACCGAGGCGAGAATCGCGATCGCGAGCGCTCCACCATAGGCCGGGTAGTCCCAGCTGTTGATCGGAAAGAGCGCGCCCCACAAGAGCGCGATCCACACCAGGCTCTGCGCGCTCCAATCCCGAGGTCGCGTTCGCAGGAGCTGAGCACCCGACCCCAACAAGGTCGCGCCCACGGGAAGCGCGAACACGTACGGGTGGAGATCTCCCCAGGTGAATGCGAACAGCGGAAACTCCGTGATCGCGCCGTCGATGACGCGCGCCGATCGGAACCAGTCGATCCCGGCCGGCGGCTTGCCGCCGAACAGCTCGAGCCACGGCTGGAGCGTGCCGCCGAACAGACCGATCCCGACCGTCGCCAGAGCCACCGAGCGACGCCCGGAGAGCGCACGCCCACCGGAGAACAGGGCCGACCCGAGGAGCGCGAAGATCGCAGGCAGGGCGTAGTTGAAGAAGCGTTCGAAGGGAACGAGCCAGCTGACCCGCCGCACCACGTCGGCCATGACGTAGCCGTGGTAGTAGTACGACAAGGATCGGCCACTCATCCAGGGATCGATGGGCGGGAAGACGTCGGTCACCGAGACACGCCGGAGCATCGCGTAGTCCATGAACCGCTCGCTCCGTTCGTGCACGACCCCGTTGAGTGGCACCAGCGACACGAACAGGATCAAGCAGGCGCAGAAGACGAGCTCGGACTCGAGTGCCGCCCGGATCTCCGAGGAGCGGACTGGCTTCTGGCGCAGTCCGTCGATCCCGGTGTAGAGGCTCAGTGCGAGCAGCACCGCTCCGACACCCAGGACCCACGTGGTCGAATAGGCAGCCGCCTCGAGGGACGGTCCCATCCAGGCCGCCCAGGCCCACGCGACCAGGCCCGCGGTCCGCGCGAATCCCCACCCGCCGTCCGGAAGACCCGGAAAGACCCCCCGAAGCCAGGGGAATCCGATCAGCGCGGGAATCGTGAAGGCCAGGTAGACCCGGAGCAACTCGAGCGGCTGCACATCGGAGAAGAGTGCGATGGCTCACCTCACCTCTAGTCGGGTCGATGGGGGAATGTAGGTCGTACCTTCCAGCGGAACGAACTCGTCGGCGGTCGACCCGCCGACGGCTCGGCGGGTGTTCGACTCGGGCGCGTGATCGATCCCATCGACCGACGCGAGCCGCTACGGTCGCGAGATGGCCCCGCACCCCCAGATCTTCGTGGCCAGGAATCGGGCCGAGGAAGTCCGGCGGCTGCTGCAGCTGGCGCTGCCGATCGCTGGCGCGCAGCTGGCGACCATGCTGATGGGCTTCGTCGATACGGTGATGCTCGGTCGCTACTCGACCGAGGCGGTGGCCGCCGCGGTGCTGGCGAACGCGGTGCTGTTCAGCACCATCATGTTCGCCAACGGGATCCTGTTCGGGCTCGACCCGCTGATCACGCAGGCCCACGGGGCGGGCGACGGCCGCGCCAGTGGCCTGGCGCTGCAACGCGGCTTCGTTCTGAGCGTGCTGCTCTCGCTCCCGGTCGGCATCAGCTGGATGTTCACGGGCGACCTGCTGCTGGCGTTCGGCCAGGCGCCCGAGCTGGCGCCGCTCGCGCAGAGCTACATGGACGCGATGCTCCCCAGCATTCCGTTCTTCCTGTGGTTCTCGGTCATGCGTCAGTACCTCCAGGGGCGGGAGATCGTCCGGCCGGCGCTCCAGGTCGTCCTGGTCGCGAACGTCGCGAACGCGCTCGCGAACTGGGTGCTGATCTATGGCCACCTGGGAATGCCCGAGCTGGGGATCCTCGGGGCCGGGATCGCGACGACCGCGACGCGGGTCCTGAGCTTCGGGATGCTCGGCGGGCTGATCGTCGGCTTCCGGCTCTACGAGGGCGCCTGGGAGGGCTTCTCGCGAGAGAGCCTGGATCCCGCCGCACTCCGATCGGTGCTCGTCATCGGGTTCCCGATCGCGGTCCAGACCGCGACCGAGATGTGGGCGTTCAACCTTTCGTCCTTCCTGGCCGGATCGATGGGCGTCGCGGCCGCAGCCGCACATGGGATCGTGCTGAACCTCGCATCGATCTCGTTCATGATGGCGCTCGGCGTCGCGATGGCCGTGACGACTCGCGTCGGGAACCTGATCGGCGCCGGCCGACCGCACGACGCCCAGCGCGCTTCCTGGATCGGCATGTCGATGGGCGCTGGCGTCATGGCGCTGTCGGCGGTCGCCTTCCTGTTGTTCCGCAGCGAGCTGCCACGCCTCTACACCGCGGATCCGGATCTGATCGCGCTCGCCGCGCTGACGCTTCCGGTCGCGGCCGCGTTCCAGATCTTCGATGGAACGCAGGTCGTCGGCTGCGGGGTGCTGCGCGGCATGGGCAGGACCCGGCCCGCCGCGGTCTTCAACGTCATCGGCTACTGGGTCCTGGGCCTGCCGCTCGGCTGGTGGATCGGCGTGCGCGAAGGCTGGCTCGGCGGCCTGTGGTGGGGCCTGGTCCTCGGGCTGGCCGTCGTCGCTGCGGGTCTGGTTCTCTGGATCCGCGTTCGCGGTCCCGAGACGCTGGCGCCCGGGGAGCGGCTCTCGGTAGAGGGTCCGTGAGGGCGTGCCTGCAGGCTCGGCCGATGCCCGCACTCGCCAGCACCGGCGCGAGGTAGACGAGGGCCAGGAGGAAGAGCGAGGCTACCAGTCGAGCCCCAGGGCCTGTCGCATGGTCGCCTCGAAGGTCGCGTCGTCGAGCTTGGCGCGGGTGGAGGTCACCATTTCGGCGTCCTGGCCGACGGGGATCCGCAGCCGCTCGTCCTTGCCCTCCACGGCATCGGCGATGGCATCGGCCACGGCCTGGGGCCCGGGCCGGCTCTCGCCGCCGAGCAGCTTGCCGTCGGCGCCGTCCCACAGGCGGTGCAGCTCGTCGTAGGGAGGCTGGTCGATGCCATGCTCGTGGGAGTTGCCGCGGAAGCCGGTGTCGAAGTAGCCCGGCTCCACGATCGCGACACGCACGCCGAAGTGGCCTGCCTCGAGCTTGAGCGCCTCGGAGAGTCCTTCGAGAGCGAACTTCGTCGCCGCATAGAAGCCACCGAGCGGCGGCGCCACCACCCCGGCGACCGACGAGACGTTCACCACGACGCCGTGTCCGCGCTCGCGCATCCCCGGCACCACGGCCTGGATCATGCGCACGGCGCCCCACAGGTTGGTCTCCATCATGCCCTTGGCGGCCTCGATCGGGACCTTCTCGACGGGCCCGCCCTCGCCGCGGCCCGCGTTGTTGACGAGGCCATCGAGCGGGCCGGCTTCGGCCACTGCGCGTGCCACCGAGGCGTCGTCGTCCACGTCGAGCGCCAGGCGGCTCGCAACGTCCAGACCTTCGAGCGTCTCCTTGCGGCGGGCGGTCGCGACGACCTCGTGGCCGCGCGCCGCCAGGGTGGTTGCCGCGGCGCGGCCGATTCCCGTGGAGCATCCGGTGATCAGGATTCGCATCGTCCCTCCCCGCAGCGTCGGCTGCATTCGCGGAGCATCCGCGCGATCTCGGAACCGCGCTCCCTCTCCGGGTCGAAGCGTAGCGGTCCGCGTCGCTGGGCTCCGTACGGCCGACTCGCCGGGCTCGGACCCAGCCCGAGAGGAGTCACCGCGCAGGGGGCGGCAACGGCTAGCGGAGTCGGTCCCGCAGCCAGGTGGTCAGGGCGCCCAGGCCGACGAGCCCTCCGCAGACGGCGACCAGGACCCCGAGACCCGGGAGGGCGCGCAAGCCGGCGTACAGCACCGCTCCCACGGCGACTGCGAGGGCGGCGCTCGAGGCGGCGTCGGGCGGATCGAGGAGCGCCGGTCGCAGGCGCATCACGAGGGCTCGGCCGATGCCCGCACTCGCCAGCACCGGCGCGAGGTAGACGAGGGCCAGCAGGAAGAGCGAGACGAGTGCGCCCTGGGTGAGCGCGCCGGCGACGATCGCGAAGGAGGCGAGCCCGCCCAGGCTCGTCGAGAGCCCGATCGTCAGCAGGATGAGGAAGCACAGGCCCAGCACCACGAAGGCCAGCAGGGCGAACGCGATGGCGCCGAGCCCCCAGCCGAACAGGTCGATGGGCCGCTCGCGGATGCGGTCGCCGCGCTCGGCGAGGAAGCCCGGTGTCGCGGTGGCCAGCAGGAGTCCCAGCAGCAGCAGGACGGCGAGGCGGTCGACGATCCCCGAGTCCGGATCCGGCAGCCCGATCGGCCCCGCGTCCGGTGCCGGCGTGGCGCCGGGAGTCGCGACGTCCCAGGGCTCGTGACGGACGCGGCCCGCGATGCTCGCGTCGGGCGAGACCCGGGCCGGATCGGGCGAGCGGTGGTCGAGGTCGCCCCCGATGGCCGCGCCCGAGGCGACCTGCAGCCCCTCCTCGAGCTCGGGGATCTCGATCGCGAGGTCGACCACGAACGACGAATGGGTGACGCCCTGGAGGCCGCCCACGACCGCGAACACCGACCCGCCGGTCAGTCCCGCGAGGGTGAGCGCACCGCTGCGTACGCGGACGTCCTCCACCACCTGCCCCGACAGCAGCACCTGCCGCGCGGCGGCGAAAACCGAGCCCCCGTTCCGGCTCCCCGGACGGGCCTCGAGGCTGTAGGCCGCCGTGAAGCTGTCGTCCGCGACGCGCGACTCTTCGCCCAGGGCGACCGCGTATGCGGCAACGCGGAGGTCGTCCCCCACCGATCCGTTCAGGTACAGGGTCTTCGCCGCCACCAACAGGTCCTGCTCGACGATGCCTTCGACGACCACCTCGGACCCGAGGACCGTGAGGTCACCCTTCACGACGCCGTCGACGCGCACGTACGGGGCGTACACGACCAGGTCGTCCTCGATCACCTCGTGGGGCTGGACGACCACCTCCTCCTCGCCGACCCGGGTCAGCGCGGCCTGCGCGGGCCGCGGGGTGACGGAGAGGAAGAGGAGTCCGGCCATCGTGGCCAGCCGAATCGCTCGCTGCATGGCGGTGCGCCCAGGGCCTCGTGGTAGATTCCGGACCGATGCTTCGGGGTGGGATTCTAGTCTTCGCATGCGTCGCCGCATGCGCCAGTGTCTCCCTGTCACTCGCGCCTCGCGCGGCGGCGGCCACCCCGGCGCCTGCGGGCGAGACCGCCGCCGAGCTGCTCGACCGCGCCTTCCAGAACCTGTACGCCGAGGACTACATCCAGACCCTGGTCCTGGCCAGCCGGTCGCGAGGGGGCAGTGAGATGCGCCGGCGACTGCAGCTCACACGTCGGCAGAGCGTCCGCCCCAGCAAGGCGCTGCTGCGCTTCCTGTATCCGCAGTCCATCCGGCGTACCTCGGTGCTGGTGCTGCAGAACGAGGGCCGGCCGGACGACTTCTACGTCTATCTGCCGGCCATCCGGATCACCCGCCACCTGACGAGCGCCCAGAAGGGCGACTCCTTCTTCGGAACGGATCTCTCCTACGAGGACGCCGAGCCGAAGAGTGTCGAGGACTTCGTGGTGCGCTTCCTCGACCAGGACGAGTCGGCCGAAGACGACGACCGTTGCCTGCGCGTGGAGATTACGGCAGCCCCGGGCTTCGACTCGTCCTACGAGCGCCAGGTGTCCTGCCTCGAGCCCGAGCGCGGGATCATCCTGTGGACCGACTACTACACGCGCGGCAATCGTCACCTGAAGCGGCTGACCATCGACCCCGACGAGGTGCGCCGGGTGGGCGACCGCTGGATTCCCTTCCTGATCACGATGGAGACACCGCGCCATCGTTCGGTGACGCGGGTGATCACCGAGGACTACGAGCTGCAGGCGGAGATCCCGGACAGCGTTTTCAAGACCTGGAACCTCGAGGCGGGCGACGCCAAGACCGATCGCAAGAAGACCACCCCGCTGCTGGACGCCGACTGAACCGGGCTCAGGCGGGGCTCCGGGCCGGCTGCCAGCTGGCAGACCCGTTCGGCTCTCTTCGCGGTTCGAGCCGACCCCTTTCGGGGTCGGCCTGCTACCGTGACGGACCCCATGTCCCAGACCCAGGAGCAGAAGGCCGTGTCGGCGGCGGTGCCCCCGACCGCGAGCGCGCCCGCCAAGGGCAAGAAGCCCCGCAAGCAGGAGCAGGAGGCGGCTCGCAGCGAGATCACCGAGCTGACCCCCCAGGTTCTGCGAATGGAGCTTCCGATCCGCATGCCCGGTCTCGGGCACGTCAACTGCTATGCGCTGCTCGACGAGGACGGTGCGGCGGTCGTCGACCCGGGCATGCCCGGCCCCGACAACTGGAACGCCCTGAAGAAGCGCCTCAAGCAGGCGGGGCTGCGCGTCAAGGACGTGCACACCGTGATCGTCACGCACTCCCATCCCGACCACTTCGGGGGTGCAACGCGCTTCGCCAAGCAATCGGGCGCTCGCATCGTGGCGCACGACGCCTTCCGCTTCGGGGTCGCACCGCAGCCCCACGGCCACGATCACCCGGAGGTGTCGGTCGACGACCTGGACGCCCAGCGTGAGGCCCTGGCTCCGGAGCAGGACGGCGAGAGCTCGGGCCGGGCCGGGACCCCCCACGGTCGCCCGCCCCCGTCGCCGGAACGGGGAGCCCGCACGCCCTGGGGTGGCGATCCGCCGCGTCCGCCAGTCCGTCACCGGCTCAAGTGGGGTGCGATGCGGCTGCTCGGCAAGGGCGGCTGGGTGCCGACCATCACCCACCCCACGCGTGCGGGCGCGGTGCTGCGGTTGGGGGGTCGGGAGTGGTTCGTCGTCCACACGCCCGGTCACACCGAGGACCACATCTGCCTGCACAATCGCGAGGACGGGCTCTTCCTCGCCGGCGATCACGTGCTGCCCACCATCACCCCCCACATCTCGGGGCTGTCGAGCTTCGAGGATCCGCTGAAGGAGTTCTTCGACTCCCTCGACGAGGCGGCGGCGCTGCCGGACGTCGAGCTCTCGCTGCCCGCGCACGGGCATCCCTTCGGCGACCTGGCCGGTCGTTGTGAGGCCATCAAGCAACACCACGCCGAACGTCTCGATCGTGTGAAGGAGATCTCGCGCATGCTCGGCCCGGCCAGCGTGCAGGCCTTCTCCCAGCAGCTCTTCCGCAAGCGCAGCTGGGGGCCGATGGCCGAGAGCGAGACCTACGCGCACCTCGAGCACCTGCGGATCCTCGGCGACGCCGAGCGCACCAGCGACCGCGAAGGCAACTACATCTACGTCACGGCCTGACGGCCTGCGGCGGATGGGTACACTCCCCGAGGACAGTCACCGGGGAGGACGGGCCGTGGCGAACTCGGGCACCCTGCGGGTTGCGGGTTGGATGGTGGCGGCGATGTGGGCAGTCACCGCAGTGGTCTGCTTCTTCGGTGCCGGCAGCTGGCTGGGTCAGGCCGTCGAAGGCCAGGATCGCTCCCTGATCTCGCCCTGGGGCGGTATCGTGGCGATCGTCTTCGTGCTCGACGCCCTGCTCTTGACCTGGCTGTGGGCGCGGCGCCTGGGCGAGCCCGAAGGCCCGGCCGCCGAACGGCCGACCGGAATGGGGCGTCGCCGCTTCCTGGCCGGATTGGCGACGGGGGTCGGGGGCGTCGTCGCCAGCCTGGTCGCGACCGTGGGTCGCATCTCGCCCTGGCTGACTGTCACCCAACCGAACATCGTGGTGAGCACCCCCACGGCCGCGGACGTGCCGAAGCCGGAGTGGCAGGGCGCCCGCGTGCAGGCCTATCGGCGTCTCGGCCGCACCGACTTCGAGGTCTCCGACATCTCGCTCGGCTCGACCCGCATCAAGGGGGAGGTCGGCGAGCAGATCGCGCGCGCTGCCATCGAGCGCGGCGTCAACTACTTCGACACGGCGCCCGACTACTCCGAGGCCGGTAGCGAGCTGACCCTCGGCCGCGCCATGAAGGGTCACCGGGACCGCATGTTCCTGGCCACCAAGTTCTGCACGCCCCACGGCAATCTGCCGGCCGGCACCTCGGTGGCGCACTACATGGAGGCCGTCGAGGACAGCCTGAAGCGACTCCAGACCGACTACGTGGACCTGGTCCACATCCACTCCTGCGACACCATCGAACGGCTGATGGACGAGAACGCCCACGAGGCCTTCGATCGTCTGAAGCAGCAGGGCAAGGTCCGCTTCCTGGGCTTCTCCTCCCACACCCCCAACCTCGAGGCGGTGGCCGACAAGTCGATCGAGAGCGGCGCCTTCGACGTGATGATGCTCGCCTACCACCACGGCGCCTGGCCGCGGCTGAACGACATCGTGCGCCGCGCGCGAGAGGCCGACATGGGCGTCGTCGCCATGAAGACCCTGAAGGGCGCGAAGCACCAGGGGCTGATGGAGTCCCGGGAGGAGCAGGACTCCTACACCCAGGCCGCCTTCAAGTGGGTGCTCGGCAACGACGACGTCTCGTGCCTGGTGATCTCCTTCCGGGAGCCGTCGAACGTCGACGAGTACCTCCACGCCTCCGGGAAGACGATGAGCGAAGCCGACTACCGGGTGCTCGACAAGTACGACCGCCTGATCGCCGGCAAGCACTGCTACCAGCACTGCGGGGCCTGCCTCGCGAGCTGCCCGGAAGGGCTTCCGATCGACGACGTCCTGCGCTTCAAGATGTACTTCGAGGACTACGGGGACGAGCGCGAGGCCATGCGCCAGTACGCCAAGCTGGAAGTCCAGGCCGACGTCTGCACGGGCTGCGCCGCTCCCTGCGCGAACGCCTGCCCCTTCGACGTGCCCATCCCGGAGGCGACTGCCGCGGCGCATCGCATGCTGAGCCTCGGCTGAAGCGAGCGGCTGGGGCTGGGGTCGGGCCCCGGCGCTTCAGCGTCGCGGGCGCCGTCTCGCGGCGAGTCCGGCGAGACCCAGAGCGACCAGCACGGCGGTTCCCGGCTCGGGAGTCGCGATCGCGTCGAAGTTCTGCTGCACCTGGGCGCCGGTCAGCACCTGGTTGCGGTAGAAGCGGAAGAGCGCGATCTCGCCCTGGAAGCTCCCGTAGGCGTTGAGATCACCGCCGATGTTGCCGCCCACGTTGCCGTTGCGGCTGCCGATGCCCGATCCGTTGGATCCCGTCCAGTCGTTGATGCCGGATGCCGAGCCACTCTGCTCGAGGACGCCGTCCACCCAGAGCTCGGCCGTGCTGTCCAGGGCGAGGGTGATGGCGACCTGTACGAAGTCGCTGGGTGCGGAGGGCAGCGTGTGGCTCAGGGTGAGGTCGTTGCCGCCATCCTTCACGCGCAGGCTGAGGACGTCGTCGTTCAGCAGGATCGAGAGGCCGTCGACTCCGCCCCCCGTCTCGAAGAGCACCTGCTGACCGCCCGACAGGTCGTTCGGTCGGAACCACAGCTCGAGGCTGACGTCCTCGTTCGAGGGATTGCCCGAGGCGATGCCCTGGAAGGAGACGCCGGTCGCCGTGTCCCCGGAAGAGAAGTCGTAGGCACCGGTGATCGGCGTATAGGAGCTGCTCGGCACTCCCTGGCTCGCGCCCGAAACCGACCACTGATGCGAGCCGATGGTGGCGTTCCATTCGTTCGTGGGGTCGGTACCCGGTGCCGATGCGCGCCAGTTGAAGGTGGGCGTGACAGGCAGGGCCCAAGCGGAAGCCGCCCCGAAGAAGAGGGTCAGGGCGACTGCAGTCGCGAATCCGCGGGTCTGGAGGCGAGGGCGGGCCATCGCCTCCTTATCGGCATCGTGTGCTCTTTGCAGGAGTGGCGGATCCACTTGCGGATGCGCGATGTCGTGCCGACCCGCATCCCCGGTGCAGCCCGGGTGCAGGAGCGCTTCCCCGACGTGCAGCTTCGTGTCGCTTCAGCGCGTCGCCGTATCGATCCGAGCCTCCAGGCTCAGCGAATGGTCTCGCTCGCCAGCTTCTCCACGAAGGCGCGGACGCGGTCCCCGTCGCGACCCCGGATCGCGGGGATCACCCGGTGCACGCCCAGATCCTCGAGCCGCCGGATGCTCTCCGCGTCGGGCGTGAAGGAAGGGGTCACGCTGATCTCCAGCTCGCCGAGGGCGGGGTCCCGGTCGACCTGCTCGGCGGCTGCGCGCAGGCCTTCGAGCGAGCTCGCGGTGCCGTCCACGTCGAGCGCGAATCCGTACCAGCCGTTGCCGCGCGCGACCGCCCGGCGGTAGGCGGACGGGCTCATGCCGCCCACGACGAAGGGCGGGTGGGGGCGCTGGACGGGGCGAGGGTGGGCCTGCACGCCCGCGAAGGAGACGTGCTCTCCCGCGAAGCTCGGCTGCTCCTCGGTCCACAGGGCGCGCATGGCGTCGATGTACTCGTCGGCCCGCCCGCCGCGCCCCGTGAAGGGAACGCCCAGCGCGCGGAACTCGGCCTCGAGGTATCCGACGCCCAGGCCGAAGATCAGGCGGCCGCCGGACACCACGTCCAGGCTGGCGAGCTCCTTGGCGAGCACCACCGGGTTGCGCTGGGGCAGCAGGACGATCCCGGTGCCGAGCCGGACCCGCTCGGTCACGCCCGCGAGGAAGGCGAGGATCGTCGAGGGATGCAGCATCGGGAAGTCGGGCGGGGCCGGCGAAGGCGGTGCCTGCGGGTCGGGGAGCACGACGTGCTCGCCGGTCCAGAGCGACTCGAAGCCCGCGCTCTCCGCGAGAAGCGCGGTCTGCCGTGCGACCTCGGGGTCGCCGCAGGGTCCCGATCCGATTCCGAACAGTCCGATCTTCATGAGGCTCCCGGCCCGAACGGGCTCAGCTGCTGGGCGTGTACTTGCGGAGCTTCCGTTGCAGGCTCTGGCGGTGCAGTCCGAGTCGGCGAGCGGCCTGGCTGATGTTGCCCTCGCACTCCGCCAGCACGAACTCGATGTACTCGCGCTCGTGCCGGTAGAGGCTCTGGAACTCGGTGGGGATCGGAACCTCGTCGTTGGCGAGCTCGGCGGTCTGTAGCGCGCGCTCCACCTCGTCGATGTCCACGGGCTTCGTGAGATAATGGGCGGCACCGAGCTTGGTGGCCTGGACGGCGGTGGCGATGCTGCCGTAGCCCGTGAGGACCACGATGTGGATCTCGGGCGCCTCGTCCTTGATCGCCTGGATGACGTCCAGCCCGCTGTCCTGGCGAAGGCGCAGGTCCACGATCGCGTAGCCGAAGCGCGACAGGTCCGCGTCGCGCACCGCGTTCAGGCTGTCGAGGGTCTCGACCGCATAGCCCCGGTCGGTCAGCTCGGTGGCGAGGGTGTCGGCGAAGCGCTCGTTGTCTTCGACGATGAGCAGCGGGAGGTTCTCGGTCACGTCGCTCACGGGGCGGTCGCCTCCCGGATGCGAGCGGCGACGACACTGACGCGGGGGAAACGGATGCGTGCCACGGCGCCGCCCTCGGCGCGGTCCTCCAGCAGCAGCTCGGCGCCGATCGCGGAGGTGAGGCTGTGTACGAAGTAGAGGCCCAGCCCCACGCCGTCGGGCTTGGTGGTCACGAAGGGCTCGCCCAGGTGCTTGCGCACCACGTCGGGCCAACCGCGCCCGCGGTCGAGGATCGCGACCTCGGTGTGGCCTTCGTGCTTGTCGATGATGACCTCGACGTCGTCCTGACCCCCCGACTCGATCGCGTTGTCGATCAGGTTCATCAGGGCCTGGGAGAAGGCGACGGGAGGAACCATGGCGCGACGTGGTGCGGGGCCGTGGGTGTGGATGTGGATGCCGATGTCCTCGTGCTCGAGCTGGACGCCGGCGCAGACCTGGCTGACCACCTCGTCGACGTCGACGACCTCGAGGTGCAGCCGGTCCGGGTGCAGGGGTGCGCCCGCCATGTGACGCAGCACGTCCCGACAGTGGGCCAGGGCCTCCGAGGCGGTCTTGAGGTCCGGGTCGGCGGAGAGCGCCTGGGTGCGGGCCAGGCGCGCGATCTTCAGCTGCGCGGTGTTCAGCGGGGTCGCGAGCTCGTGGGAGAGCCCGGCGGCCAGCGCCCCGACGGCGCGCAGGCGATCGATCCCCGTCTTCTGCTCGCGCAGGAAGTTGAAGTGGGAGGTCATGGCCGAAAGGGTGTTCGAGAGCCAGGCGGTGAGGATCCAGAACACACCGGCCACCACCAGCTGTGCGGGAAAGAGGATCTTGCGCGGGATCAGAGAGCCCTCGAGCCCGGGTGGGATGTTCGAGAACGCCTGCAGGAGCAGCAGGCACCCGATCAGCACGCCGAAGAAGAGCAGGCTGAGCTGGCCCTCCAGGAGCAGCGCGCCCAACCCCGCGTGGACGAAGAGGATGGGGACCATCGGGTTCCAGGCGCCGCCGGTCATCGCCAGCATGGCCGACACCGCCGCGATGTCGCAGCTGAGCTGGAAGAGCAGGCGCCCGGGGGTCGCGGAGGCGCCGCGCCGGAGGGCGCCCCAGGTCACGATGTTGACGAGCGAGAGCAGGACGATCGCGGAGGCGAAGTGCGGCAGCAGGTGCGGCTCCAGCAGACCGAACTCGAGGGCGGGCAGCACGGTGGCGCACTGCGCCGCGATCGCGATCCAGCGCAGGCGGACCATCCAGACGAGCTTGCCGGTGCTCTCCTCGGGGTCGGCGGAGATCGGCGGCGCGAAGAAGGAGCGGAGGGTGGCCAGCACGCGCCTGAAATTAGCAGCCGAGCGAGTCGAGCAGGAAGGCCAGCACCAGCGCCTCCTCGCGCCAGGCGTCGTAGCGGCCCGAGGGGCCGCCGTGTCCCGCGCCCATCTCCGTCTTCAGCAGGACGGGCTCTCCGCTGGTGCTCTGGTGGCGCAGCTCTGCGACCCACTTCGCCGGCTCCCAGAACGAGACCCGGGGATCGTTGAGGCCGGCCGTCGCCAGGACGCGCGGATACGCGGTGGGCCTCGTGTTCTCGTAGGGGCACCAGGCGCGGATCCAGGCGTACTGCTCCTCGAGAGCCGGGTTGCCCCACTCTTCCCACTCGGTGACCGTGAGCGGCAGCGTCTCGTCGAGCAGGGTGTTCACGACGTCGACGAAGGGCACCTCGGCGACCACGGCGCGAAACAGCTCCGGCCGCTGGTTGAGGGCGGCCGCGACCAGCAGTCCGCCGGCGCTTCCTCCTCGGATGGCCACCCGCTCGCCGTCCGCCAGGCCCGCATCCACCAGGTGCTCCGCGCAGGCGATCAGGTCCCCGAAGCTGTTGTGTTTGGCGGCCAGCTTGCCGCCCTCGTACCAGCGCCGCCCGAGCTCGCCGCCTCCACGAACGTGCGCGATCGCGAAGGCCACGCCGCGCTCGAGCAGGGACAGGCGCCCGGCCGAGAACCACGGGTCGGTGTTGGACTCGTAGGCGCCGTAGCCGTAGAGGACCAGGGGGAGCGGGCCGCGGGCATCCCGGGGTCGCACCAGGGAGATCGGAATGCGTTCGCCGTCCGCCGCCGACGCCCACTCGCGTCGGGCCTCCCAGTCCTCGGCGCGGTAGTCGCCCAGCACGGGTTGTCGCTTGAGCAGGCGCCGCTCGCCGTTCGTCAGCGTCTCCTCGTAGAGGGAGCTCGGCGTGACGAGCGACTCGTACTCGAAGCGGAGTCGGTCCGTCTCGTACTCGAGGTTGGTCGCGGCGTCGACGCAGCGCACCTCCTCGTCGAAGGAGAGCTCCCGCGGATCGCCTCCGTCCAGGGGCAGCACCGCGATCCCGCTGGTCCCCTGCTTCCGGTACCACGCCACGACGTGTGCCGCGAAGGCATCGAGGCCGTCGAGCTTCACGTCCTCGCGGTGTGCGACCCAGTCCTCCCAGCGGGACGGGTTCGATACCGGGGCGCGTGCGATGCGACCATTGGGGGCATCGAGGGTCGTGAGGATCGCGAGCTCGCCGCCGTCCCCGGCGCCGCCCTGTTCGCCGCTCTTTTCGCCGCTCCTCTTGCGAAGATGATCCACCCAGTACTCCACGCCCGGCTCGCGGGGTCGGACGCAACGAGGCGGCTGGGCAGGCTCGGCGGCGTCGAGCATCCACACCTCGCTCGTCGTCTGGCTCTGGAGTGTGACGAAGATCCAGTCCTCGCTGCGCGACGCGTCGACCTCGAGGAAGAAGCGCTCGTCGTCCTCCTGGAAGACGAGGGTGTCGTCTCCGCCCGGCTTCCCGATCTCGTGGCGCCACAGCTGGTAGGGGCGCATGGCGTCGTCCGGTCGTGTGTAGAAGAAGCTCTTCGAGTCGGCCGACCAGGCCCCGCCGTAGTAGCTGCCTTCGATCGCATCCTCGAGGTCCCGCTTCGTCTCGAGGTCGCGAAATCGCAGCCGGTAGAGCTCGGCGCCGCTGTAGTCCGTCGACCAGGCGGCGAGCGCGTGGTCAGGGCTGACCTCGAAGAGACCCACGCCGAAGTACGCGGAGTCCCCCGCCAGCTCGTTGGCGTCGAGCAGGATCTCCTCGGGCCCGTCCGCCGACCCGCGCCGCCGGCACGAGACGGGATACTGACGTCCTTCCTCGGTCCGGGTCAGGTAGAACCAGGGACCCTTTGGTGCCGGAACGCTCAGGTCGCTCTCCTGGATGCGGGAGCGGATCTCCTGGAAGAGGGTCTCCCGCAGCTCCGAGAGGTGTGCGAGCCGTTCGTCGCAGTAGCGGTTCTCGGCGCGCAGGTGCGCGATCACCTCCGCGCTCTCGCGGTCCTGCATCCAGCGGTACGCGTCCACGACCGTCTCGCCGTGGAGCGTGCGCGAGACGGGTCGCCTGGGCGGGGACGGCGCGTCCGACATCGCCCGCAAGCCTAACCGATTCGGCTAGAATGCTGACGATGCGTCAGATCGACTACCGGCTCATCGATGCCGACAACCACTACTACGAGCCGCGCGACTGCTTCACGCGCCACATCGAGCCGAGACACCGCGACAAGGCCATCCGGGTGGTCGCCGATGCCGACGGCACGGAGCGGATCCGGGTCGGCGACAAGCCCTTCACCTTCCTCGCCAACTACGACTTCGACCACCACGCCCGGCCCGGCGGGCTGCGCGAGATGCTGCGGGCGATGGGGACTCCGGACTACGAGGGCCAGGTGGTCCAGGAGATCGACCCTGCCTTCCGCGAGCGCGACGCGCGCCTGGCGCGCATGGACGAGCAGGGCCTCGAGAGCTGCTTCCTCTTTCCCACCCTGGCCGTCTGCGTCGAGCAGTTCATGGGCGACGACCCCGAGCAGCTGTACGCGAACTTCGCCGCCTTCAACCGCTGGCTGGACGAGACCTGGGGCTTCGACTGGCAGGGGCGCATCTACGCCGCGCCCCTGCTCTCCCTGCTGGACCTCGAGCGCGCGCTCGCCGAGCTGGACTTCGTGCTGGCCCGGGGCGCCAGGATCGTCGCGCTGCGTCCGGGTCCCGCCTACGGTCGGTCGCCCGCTGACCCGTACTTCGACCCCTTCTGGGCGCGGCTCGACGAGGCGGGTGTGGCCGTGGCCTTCCACATCGCCGAGTCCGGCTACAACCAGATGATGAGTGTCTGGTTCGGCGAGGAGCCCAACCCCTCCTCGCACCGGCAGTCGGCCTTCCAGTGGAGCTGCTTCTACGGCGACCGCCCCATCATGGACACGGTGGCCTCGCTCGTCTTCCACAACCTCTTCGGTCGCTTCCCGGGCATCCGGGTCCTGTCGGTCGAGAACGGCTCGCTCTTCGTCCCCTACCTGATGAAGGTGATGGACAAGATGGGAGGGATGGGCAGGAACGGTCCCTGGATCGGCGGACGCATCACCGAGAAGCCGAGCGCGATCCTCCGCCGGCATCTCTTCGTGTCGCCGTATCACGAAGAGGACATCCCTGCCCTGGTGGAGCAGGTCGGCGTATCCCAGGTGATCTTCGGCTCCGACTATCCACATCCGGAAGGACTCGCCGAGCCGCGCGACTTCCTCGAGGGCATCGAGAAGCTGAGCGACGTCGACGCCCGCCGGATCATGCGCGACAACGCGCTGGCGCTGGTGGGCCGCGCATGAGCCCGGACGAGGAAGAGCTCGTCGACCAGAGCGGTCGACAGCTGGGGCCGCGGGCCATGGCGACCCGCAAGCGACTCCTCGACGCCACCGAGAAGCTGCTGGGCGAGACCAAGCTGCGGGACCTTCGCGTGATCGACATCGCGCGGGAGGTCGGGACCTCGGCGGCCACCTTCTACCAGTACTTCCGCGACGTCGACGACGTGGTGCTCGCCGTGGCCGAGCAGGTCTCCCAGGAGATCCCGGGCATGCTGGAGCGGATCGCCGGCTCGTGGGAAGGGGACGAGGGGCTGCGCAAGGCGCGCTCGATCGTCCAGGCCTTCATCGACCACTGGGACGCCCACCAGGCCGTGCTGCGGGTCCGCAACCTGGCCTCCGACGAAGGCGACGAGCGCTTCGCGCGACTGCGCGCCCGCACCATGTCGCCGCTCCTGATGCAGCTCGCCGAGCGGATCGAAGAGCATCGCGCAGGTGACCCCTCGGTGGGTCATCCCGCGGCGGCGGCCGCCGCCATGGCGGCCATCCTGGAGCGCCTGGCCGCGTACCACCGGCAGCTCGAGAACCTGGGGGTGTCGCGCGAGGATCTGGTCGAGAGCTCGGCCCGCATCCTCCACCGGACGGTGACGGGTGCCTGAAGGAAGCGTTCTCGCATGAGCGGAGCTTCGGAGTCCCCCAAGCCCTTCCGCCTGCAGCCGCTGGTCACGCCGGAGAACGAGCACTACTGGCAGGGCGGTGCCCGAGGCGAGCTGTGCTTCCTGCGCTGCGGGGACTGCAGTCACTACGTCCACCCGCCGGCCCCACTGTGTCCCGAGTGCCTGTCGCGGGAGCTCGCTCCCGAGGCCGTCTCCGGCCGGGCCCGGGTGCACACCTTCACGGTCAACCACCAGCCCTGGATCCCCGGCTTCGACCCTCCGTACGTCGTCGCCATCGTGGAGATCGCCGAGCAGTCCAGCCTGCGCCTGATGACCAACCTGGTGAACTGCGAGATCGACGAGGTCCACATCGGTCTCGAGGTGCAGGCGTGCTTCGAGGACATCGGCGACGGCACCTTCCTGCCCCTCTTCGAGCCGCGCCGATGAACGAGACGCGCACGCTCGAGCGCAGCGCCGCCGTCACCGGCATCGGACAGTCCCGGGTGGGGCGTCGCCTGAACGTCGACCCCCTGGCGCTGACCGCGGACGCCTGCCTGGCGGCCATCGAGGACGCGGGCCTCACCCGGGACGACATCGACGGTCTCTCGACCTATCCGGGCCAGATGGGTGCCGCCCCGGCGGGCTTCAGCGGTGCGGGCATCACCGACGTGCAGGAGATGCTGCGCCTGAAGCTCGACTGGTTCACCGGGGGCCCCGAGCTGCCCGGTCAGCTCGGCTCGGTGGTGAACGCCGTCATGGCGGTCGCCACGGGCCTGGCGAAGCACGTGCTGTGCTTCCGGACCGTGTGGGAGTCGACGGCCCAGGGCGGCGGCGGACGCCAGGGCATCGGCGCCGGCGGGGGCGGACGCTTCCGCGCCAGCGGCTTCATGCAGTGGAGCCTGCCCTACGGAGCGGCGTCCGCGGCGGTGTGGATCGCGATGATGGCGAAGCGTCACTTCTACGAGTTCGGGACCACCCGCGAGCAGATGGCCTGGATCGCCCTCAATGCCCGCAAGCACGCCGGGCTGAACCCGAAGGCCGTCTACCGCGACCCCATGTCGATGGACGACTACCTGGCCGCACGCATGATCTCGGAGCCCTTCTGCCTGTACGACTGCGACGTCCCGGTCGACGGGTCGACGGCCGTCGTGGTCTCGTCCCTCGACGCCGCGAAGGACACCCGCAAGCCACCGCTGGTGGTCGAGTCGGTGGGCACGGCGATCCACGGCCGACCTTCGTGGGACCAGTGGGACGATCTCACCACCATGGCCCTGCGTGACGCGGGCGCCATGCTGTGGCGGCGGACCGAGCTCTCGCCCGCCGACGTCGACTGCGCGCAGCTCTACGACGGCTTCAGCTTCATCACGATGGCCTGGCTGGAAGCGCTGGGCTTCTGTGACAAGGGCGCCTCGGGAGCCTTCATCGACGGGGGCGAGCGGATCGGACTGGGGGGCGAGCTCCCGCTGAACACCCACGGCGGGCAGCTCTCGGGCGGACGTCTGCACGGCTACGGGTTCCTCCACGAGGCCGCCACCCAGCTGTGGGGCGAGGGGGGGGACCGCCAGGTGCCGGGCGACCCCCGGGTCTCCGTCGCGGCCGCCGGCGGCGGGCCGCTCGGCGGCTGTCTGCTGCTCCGCCGCGACTGAGGATCGAAGAACGGGTGTAGAATGGGGGAACGGAGGTTCTTCCCATGCTGCGCACCGTCCGAACCCTGGCCCTCGTCGTCGCCCTGCTCGCGCTGGCCTCGTCCCCGTCCCGGGCCGACACCTGGTACATGCTGCTCGAGGGCGACAACCTCGGATCCATCAGCTCCTTCTCGGGGACGGTCCAGCAGGGGGTGACGGACCAGACCGAGCTGCTGGCGGTCGGCCAGAACCTCTTCCTGCCCCTCGACGCGCAGGGGACTCCGGGCGCCCTGGAGCTGCGGCCGATCCGGGTCGTGAAGTACGTGGACGGATCGTCGCCCCTGCTCGCCAAGGCGGTGGCGACCAGCGAGCCGATCACGAACTGTGTCCTCACCCGTTACACGACCGGCGGCACCTTCACCGCCGTCTACTCCATCGAGCTCACGGGGGCCCAGGTCATCGGCGTCTCGATGGGGAGCGGTGACGGTCAGAGCCTGGACACCGAGGTCGTGACCATCCTGTACACCGGCGCCACGATCACCGACATCGCCGGCGGCCAGATGGCCGAGATCCCCTGACCCCGTGCTTTCCGCGGCGCGTCCTTCGCTCCTGTGCGCGGTCGGCTGCGTGCTCCTCCTCGCGGCGGCCGCCTCGCCCGCGCGGGCGAGCGGCACCGTGGCGATCCGCGGCGAGACGCTGAACCGCACGCATCCCGATCCGCTGCTCCACTTCGGGGAGGCCCGTACGGTCTCGCTGGTTCCCTACATGCCCGGCCTGGCGCGGCTCGCGGTCGCCGACGACGCGATCGTGCTGCTGTCGGGCGGGGGGATCGGTGTCGCGGACGAGGAGTTTGCCGACGAGATCTGGTACGACGAGAACGACGAGGGCCGCGACATCGCGAAGCTCCTCTCGGTGCCCGGCAGTGCGTTGCTCTTCGAGGCGGTGGTCGGCGGCCCGCAGCAGTCGCAAGTCGCCCGTCTCTCGCTCCCCGACGGCGAGCTCGCCCGCTACTACCGGGACCCGGGAGTCATCGCGGTGCCGGAGCCAGGGATCCTCGTCGCGCTGGGGAGCGGGCTGCTGCTCCTGGGTGGGCTCTCGCGCCTGCGCGTCCGCCGCTAGAGCGAGAGGCGCCCGCTAGGCGCGCGCGGTGGACGAGAGCGACTCGCCTTCGGCGCCGATCGACTCGTACCACCCCTCCAGGTAGGGGCGGTCGTCGAGGTCCCAGGGGTGGAAGCCCGGCCGGAAGTAGTGGGCCAGCAGTCGCAGCTGCGGACCGGCGATCTTCATCTGGATGCGGCGCGCCTCGGCGCGCATCTCACGCGTCACCGGCTTGCCGTCGTCCTTCATCATGCGACGCACCATCCGATCGAAGGGAATCGCGATCAGGCAGAGTGCCGTGATGGCGGACGCGACGCGGAGCAGGTATCCGCCCCCTGCCGCTCGGAACAGATCGAAGGCCACGGCCTTGTGCTCGATCTCCTCCGCGGCGTGCCAGCTCCAGAAGCGCTGCATCTCTTCGGGCATCGAGTCGCGGATGAGGGGCTCGCGGAACAGCATGTGGGCGCCCACCGCGGTCAGGTGCTCGAAGAAGACGGTCGCACCCAGGCACATCTTCTTGGGGAGGATGCGCTCGATCCTGCGGATCACGCGGTCCGCGTAGGCGCGCTCGCGCTCGACGTCGATCCCGAAGGCGGCCAGGGAGTCGTTGAAGTCCTGGTGGGCCTGGCTGTGATGGCCCTCCTGCTGGGCGAAGACCCGGATCTGCTCGCGCAGCGCGGGGTCCTCGGCCCGGTCCTCGAAGTGGCGCACCGAGCGGATGAAGAAGCGCTCTCCCGGTGGGATCAACAGCGAGAAGGCGTTCTCGACGTGGGTGATCACGGGGTTGTCGGCGAACCAGTACTGGGGGACCGACGGCAGGTCCCGGAAGGCGAAGCGACGGGGCTGGATCCGGGGCGGGCCGGAGCGCGACCCGGTCGGGAGCGAAGGGCTTGCCTGGGGTGCGGTCGCCATGGGGAGGCCTCCTGGGCCGGGCGCCCCGAGATTGAATCACAAGGCGGCAAGTCCAGCGATCGGCGGCGTCCCTCCGGCTGCCAGGGCGCCCGCTGCGCACGGCTCCGAACCGTTTACACAGGCGTTACACCGGACGGGAACGTCCGGGGCGCCTTCCGGGTCGATTGCTTCGAACCCGGTGCCGAAGGCACCCGAGACGGAGAACACCATGACGAGCATCGATCGAACGATCGCCCCGGCGCGGATCGCACGCGTCTTCTCCCCGCTCCTCTTCTCTTCCCTGGCCCTGCTGCTGACCATCGGCCTGGCGGGCACGGCCGCGGCTTCGCCCACGGACGCGCGCAACGCGGGAGCGCGCTGGCTGGTGGAGCACCAGAACCCCGACGGAGGTTGGGCGTCGGGCGGCTACGCACGCCGTGGAGCGGTCGGCTCCGACGTCGCGACCACGAGCCTGGCCGTGATGGCCCTGCTGCGAGATGCCGCGGGACGCGACGTCCATCGCGCCGTCGTGGAGCGGGGCGTCGGCTTCGTGGTGCGCGTCGTCGAGGCCTCTCCGTTGGAGGGTCCCCGACTGCAGGTACCCGACGGGACCCAGCCCCAGCGCAAGCTCGGGCGCAACGTCGACACGCACTTCGCCGCGCTGCTGCTGGGGGAGGTCTCCAAGCAGCTCCGCCTCGACGAGCAGACGCGCATCGAGGCCGCCTACGACAAGGTGCTCAGCAAGGTGGTCGCCGCGCAGGCGGCCGACGGCAGCTTCGAGAACGACGGCTGGGCGCCAGTGCTCAGCAGCTCGGTGGCGGCGCGCAGCCTCTACGAGGCGCAGGGGCTCGGCAAGAGCATCGCACCGGAGACGGTGGCCCGGGCCAACGCCTACCAGCAGAAGCTGGTCGACAAGGACACGGGTCGCCTCGACTCGAGCGCGGGCGCGGGTGTCGATCTGTACGCCGCGGCGTCGAGCCTGCGGGGCAACGCGGACGCGGCGAAGCAGGCGAGTGGCGACGAGAAGGCCGAAGCCGAGCGGGCCGCCCAGGCGACCGCCGATGTGGTCAAGCGTCGCAGCCAGGCGATGATCCGGGGATTCGGCTCGGTGGGAGGCGAGGAGATGCTCAGCTACATGATGATCTCCGACACCCTGGCGGAGAACGGCGGTGAGGATTGGGAGGGCTGGAGCCAAAAGATCGGCGCGCACCTGGTCGAGATCCAGAACACCGACGGCTCCTGGTCGGGCCATCACTGCATCACCAGCACGCCCTTCGTGACGGCTGCAGCGGTCATGACCCTGGGCTCCGGCCCGGCTCCCGCCGAGCACGCGGCGCGGAACTGAGGCGGTGCCCGGCGCTCGCGCCCGCGCGTCCGCGGGCGACTCCGCG
>JANQSB010000660.1 GCA_028284295.1 Myxococcota bacterium
GCCCGGGGGCGCCGGCGCACCCGGTCGACCCGGCCATCAGCGCCGCGACGAGCAGCGCCGGCAGCAGACGGGCCATCGCGATCGGGGCTCTTCCGGAAGACATCGACGCCAGGGTGGCACATCGGCTCTCCCTCGGCGCCCGCACGCGAGCCGGCCGACCTCGCGCGCCGCCAAGGCGAACGCGACACCGGCATCGTCGACCGGGCTTTCCCGTGCCACGGCGGGGCAGCGCCGATGCGCGCAGTGTAAGCTCCGCCCATGCCCGGCTGGGAATGGTCCCTCACCCCGACCTATGCGGCGCTCATCCGCACGATCGAGGACATGAACTGCGGGCTGATCGTCGAAGACGAGCAGGGACGCATCCGCTACGCCAACAAGCGCCTGGTCGAGTGGTCCGGGCGCTCGATCTCCGAGCTGGAGGACGCCCACATCTCGGTCATCGTCCCGCCCGAGATGCACGAGGCGCTCGTCGAGGAGCGCGAGCGCGCCCTCGCCGGCGATCAGCGGACTCGACTCAGCGCGTTCTGCCGCAAGGACGGCCGGACCTTTCCGGTCGCGGTCTCCCCCCATCCGATCGTTCGAGAGAACGGAGAGGTCGGGGTCCTGACCCTGCTCTTCGACCTCGGCGAGGTCCAGACCGCGCGGCCCATCGGCGCACCGGAGGGGAGCCTCGCCGCCGAGCTCGCTCACGTCGCGATGAAGCTGCAGGCGATGACCTTCTCCGCCTCGGTGGCCGCAGAGAGCCTGCCTCCGGTCGACCATCCCGCGCTCTCCGAGCTCTCGAAGCGGGAGCGGGAGGTGCTCGAAGCGCTCATGCGCGGCTCCCGCGTGAACGCGATCGCCGAGCAGCTCTTCATCAGTCGCGCGACCGTCCGCAACCACCTGAAGTCCATCTACCGGAAGCTCGAGGTCTCTTCCCAGAGCGAGCTGATCGAGACCGTGCGCGCCCTCGGCAGTGGCGCAGGCTCCCCCTGAAGCGATGGACTGCCCGAGCTGCGGCCACGACAACCGCGACGGGGCGCGATTCTGCGGCGCCTGCGCGACCGACCTGAGTGCACCGATCCAATGCAGCGCCTGCGGTACCGGGAATCCGCCGGGACAGCGCTTCTGCGACGCCTGCGCGAATCCGCTGAGCGCCGGAGCGGCCCCGCCCAGCGCGAGACCGGCGCCCGCGTCGTACACGCCCCGTCACCTGGCCGAACGCATCCTCGACAGCCGTGCCGCCATCGAGGGCGAGCGGAAGCTCGTGACCGTCCTCTTCGCGGACATCGTCGACTCGGTGGCGCTGGGGGAACGCTCCGATCCCGAAGAGATGCACGCCCTGATGGATCGCTGCTTCCGGATCATCCTGCCCGAGGTACATCGTTACGAGGGCACCATCAATCAGTTCCAGGGCGACGGCTTCATGGCCCTCTTCGGCGCACCCATCGCACTGGAGGACGCCCCCAGGCGCGCCTGCCTCGCAGCGCTGGCCATCCACCGCGCCGTCGAGCCGATTCGGCGCGAGGTGCAGGAGCGCCACGGTGCCGACCTGCAGTGGCGGATCGGCATCCACAGCGGTCCGGTCGTGGTCGGAAGCATCGGCGACGACCTGCGCATGGACTACACCGCGGTCGGCGACACCACGAATCTCGCGGCGCGCCTCGAGAAGGCGGCGCCTCCGGGCGGCATCCTCATCTCCGAGACGACCCGTCGCCTGATCGAAGGCCTCTTCGAGACCGAGGACCTCGGCATGCGGGAGCTCAAGGGCAAGTCCCGGTCCACCCCCGTCCATCTCGTGACCGCCGAGCGGGAGCTCAGCCGGATGGAGGCCGGCGCGCGCGCGGGCCTGACCCCCCTCTGTGGCCGCGACCACGAGCTCTCCACCCTGCAGAGCGCGTACGAGAGCGCGCGCGAGGGGCGCGGACAGGTCATCTTCCTCGTCGGAGAGGCCGGCATCGGCAAGTCGCGCCTGCTGCACGAGTTCCAGGAACGGCTGGCGGAAGAGGCGCACGTCTTCTTCCTGGGCCTCTGCGTCAGCTACGGCCGAGCCCACTTCCAACCCGTGATCGACGGACTCCGCCGGCTGGCGGGGATCGACGACCAGCAGGATGATGCCACCGCGAGCGCGAACCTCGACCAGGCGGTCCACCATCTGCACCCGAGCCTGGACTGGACCCTCCCCTACCTGAAGCACCTGCTCTCGCTGCCCTCCGGAGATCCGGTCGTCGAGGCACTCGAGGGCATCGCGCTCCGGCAGGAGACCGTCAAGGCGCTGAGCAGTGTCTTCCTCGCTGCCGCGAGCGAACGACCGATCGTGATCGCCATCGAGGACCTCCACTGGATCGACCCGACCTCCGAGGCCTTTCTCGCGAGCCTGATCGACTCGCTCCCGACCTCGCGGATCGTGCTGGCCTTGAGCTACCGCCCGGGCTACCAGCAGCCCTTCGGCGACCGCAGCTACTTCACTCGGGTCGCCATGCAGGCGCTGTCCGAAGGCGAGACGGGCGAGATGGCGGGAAGCCTGCTGGCGGGCGCGCGGCTTCCCGCCGAGCTGCGACGATTGGTCGCGCGCAAGGCGGAAGGCAATCCCCTCTTCATCGAAGAGGTCACGCGCTCCCTGATGGAGGACGGCTCGCTGCGGGTCGAGTCGGGCAGCGCCCACCTCACGCGCGAGATCGAGCAGATCTCCATCCCCGACCGCATCCACGACGTGCTGATGGCCCGAATCGACCGTCTGGCCGATGGCCCCAAGCAGGCGATCCAGATCGCCTCGGTCATCGGCCGCGAGTTCGCCATGCGCCTGCTCCGTCGTCTGGTCGAGCACGGGGACAGCGCCGAGGGCGTCGTGAACGAGCTGCGCTCCCTGGAGCTGATCTACGAGAAGTCCGCACACCCCGAGCTCGCGTTCATGTTCAAGCACGCCCTGACCCACGACGTCGCCTACCAGAGCGTGCTCCTGAAACGGCGTCGCACACTGCACGGCATCGTCGGTCGGGCCATCGAGGAGCTCTACCCGGACCGCCTCGCCGAGCACTACGAGAAGCTCGCGCACCACTTCGACCGGGCCGAGGAGTGGAGCCGGGCGCTCGAGTACCGACTCCTGTCGGCGCGCAAGGCCGCCCACGGCTATGCGAACCAGACGGCGATCGAGCACTGTCGACGCGCCCTGGAGATCGCCGAGGCGATGGACCCGCAGCCGGCCGACCAGATCCTCTTCGAGCTCGAAGTGCTGCTGGGCAGCTGCGCCTTCGCGATCAGCGAGTTCCGCCCCTCGGCGCGCGCCCTGCGGCGTGCAGCGGATCACGCACCCGACGCGGAGGCGCGGGCCCGATCCCTGGCGGGGGCGGCCCACTCTGCCACCTGGGCCCACGACTACGACGAGGCAGAGGAGCTGATCGAGAGCTCGCAGCGCCTGGCACGGGAGAACCACTGCGTCGGCGTCGAGTCCCTCAGCCTGTCCACCACCGACCAGCTGACCATGATCCGCGGCGAGGACTTCGGACTGGACGTGATCGACCGTGCCGTGGAGCTGGCCGAAGAAGCGGACGACGCCCAGGCCCTGGTGCTCTCCCTGTCGCTCCAGGCCGGCCGCTACGAGCGGGGAGGCGACTTCGAAGCCGCGGTGACCACCTGCGAGCGGGCACTGGCCGTCGCGAATCGCGAGCGACTGGGCCACATGGCGACCTTCGCGACCTGGTTCCTGGGTCTCGCGAAGGGCTGCCTCGGGCAGTACCGGGACGCCCTGACCTGGCTCGAAGGGGCGCTGCAGAGCTGCGAGCGGATCGGTGATCAAGCGGTACGACCCCGGCTGCTCAACACGCTGGGCTGGTGCTACGCCGAGGTCGACAGCCACGAGCGGGCGGCGGAGTACAACCGCCTCTCGACCGAGCTCGCCAGGACCATGGTCGAGGAGGAGCGCGTCGCCGCGGCCCCGGAGCTGTATGCGAACGGGGCCATCAACCTGGCCGGCAACCGACTCGAGCTGGGGGACGTCGACGGCGCCGAGCGCGCACTCGAGCCGATCCTCGACCAGATCCGCAGCGACGACGACCCGTGGATGCGCTGGCGATACAGTCTCCACCTGCTGGACGCCCGGGCGCGCATCGCCCTGGCCCGAGGCGAGCTCGACGACACCCTGCTCCTCACGCGGCAGGAGATCGAGGGAGCGCGACGCTCCCGGTCGCGCAAGCTGCTGGCCCGGGCGCTCGAGCTTCGGGGTCGGGCGCTGTTGACCGCGGACCGGCTCGACGAGTCCGAGGCAGCCCTGAACGAGGCCGCGGAGCTCTCCGACGAGATCCGCTATCCGCCGACCCGATGGCGGAGCAGCGCGATGCTGGCCGAGCTCGCGCGGCGACGCAGCGACGATACGACCGCTCGCTTCCTGGCGACGCGAACCCGCAGCCTGGCTTCGCAGTTCGCCCAGGGCCTTCCGACCCGCGAGCTCCAGCACGGCCTCTCTTCGCTCGGGGAGCGGCTCGCGACGGCGCCTCTCGCCGCCCAACGTTGAGGCGCCGCGCCGGCAGCCCGGGCGCTTGCCGCGGGCACCACTCATTCGCGATGCTCACGGCCATGCCGACGCCTTCCCCCCGCAGCCTGGCGTCCCTTTGGCTGTGCTTCGCGCTGCTCGCGTTGCCGGCGACCGCAGCCGAGGAGGCCAGGCCGGGGCCGGCGGCCAAGGCGGGCGCTGAGGCGGCCGCGCCGGTCGAGACCGGGCCCGTCGCGATCCCCGTCTCCGAGATCGCGACCCAGGCCACGGCTCTCGATGGCTTCATCCGTGGCATCGAACCGGGCTTCGAAGCCCCGGCGAACCAGACCGAGATCCGCGAAGCGCTTCCCGAGATCGAGAAGGACGTGGAACGCCGTGCGCGCCGCCAGAGCCAGAAGCTGGAGTTCAGCTTCGACCGGACGGACCTGGACGCCATGCGGGCGGCCTGGAAGGCGATCCACGTCGACCTCGAGCGCTACGCCGGGTTGCTTCAATCGAGGCTCACGAGTCTGAAGGAGCAGGCCGAGGACATCCGCAGCCGCAGCGAGATCTGGGAGGAGACCGCGCGCGCCGCCAAGGAAGAGGCGGCGCCCGCCGAGGTCCGCGCCGAGGTGTCCGGCGCCCAGAAGAAGCTCGCCAAGGCGTCGCGCACCCTGCGCAAGAGCCGCGACAACGCCCTGGGTCTGCAGCGGCGGGTCGTCGGGTTGCAGGGGCGGGCCCAGGCCCAGCTCGACGCCATCGACAGCGCCCGCGGCGAGGTGCTGCGGCACCTCTTCCGTCGGAACAGCGAGCCCGTCTGGAGCATCGAGGTCGGCGACTTCGAGGCAAATCAGGAGAGCTTCTCTGCCGCCCTGCGCGAGGCGCGCCGCTCGCTGACGCGCTACGCCGAGAAGCACGGACCGCTGCTCGCCGGTCATGCGCTGCTGATCGTGGCGCTGGTCCTGTCCTGTGTGCGTTCCCGACGCTGGGTCCTCGACAGCGAGGGCACCATGCCCCCGGCGCTCCGACACCCGATCGCCGCAGGCCTGATCTTCGGCCTGACCGCCAGCGTCTGGCTCCACCCGGATGCGCCCCCGAAGTTCGGGTTGCTGCTCACCACCATCGCCCTGCCGATGTGGGTCGTGGTGCTCCGCAGCGTGGTTCCGGAGTCGCTGCGCAATCCCGTGATCGGCTTCGCGGTGGTCGTGCCGTTCGAGATCGCGCGGGAGATGCTCGTCGACTTCAACACCCTGGCCCGCCTCATGCTCGTCGTGGAGGCCGGTCTGATCTTCGCGGGCCTCGTGTGGCTCCGGCGACCGTCTCGCATGGCCATGCTCCCGAGCAACCCGGGCTCGATGCTGTGGCTCCGGGTGCTGTCCGTCTGGCTGCACTTCTCGCTCTTCGCCTCCGCCGGCGCCCTGATCGGCTCCCTCGCGGGGTGGACGACCGCCGCAGACATCCTGACCACCACCGTGGCGAGCGGCAGCTTCGCGGGCTCGGTTCTCTTCATCGCGGCCCGGGCCGCCGAGGGGATCGCCGAAGGGTCCGCGCTCACGGGCCGGCTGCGCCGGATCCGCCTCATCCACAACAACCCCCAGGGCTTCGTGCGACTGGTCCAACGGGTCGGACGCGCCATCGCCTTCGTGACCTGGATCAACAACCTGCTCGGCCACATGTCGATCCAGACCGCGGTCCTCTCGTCCCTGCGCTCCACCCTGAGCGCCTCCTTCGAGTACGGGAACTTCAACATCAACCTCGGCGGCGTGCTCGCCTTCGGGGTGACGCTCTGGCTCTCCTGGCTGCTGTCCCGATTCATCGCCGCCTTCCTGGACCAGGAGATCTTCACGCGGGTCCGCCTGCCGCGCGGCGTCCCCTTCGCTCTCTCGACCATGAGCCGGTACACGATCCTGGTGCTCGGCTTCGTCGCGGCGGTCGCGATCGCCGGCGTCGAAGTGGGAAACCTGGCCCTGCTGGTCAGCGCGCTCGGTGTCGGGATCGGCTTCGGCATGCAGAACGTCGTCAACAACTTCATCTCCGGGCTCATCCTCCTCTTCGAGCGGCCGATCAAGGTCGACGACCTCATCTCCGTCGACCCGCTGATGGGGCGCGTCCAGCGCATCGGGATCCGCGCCAGCGTGATCCGCACCTTCGACGGGGCAGACGTGATCGTTCCGAACGGAGACCTCATCTCGGGGCAGGTCACCAACTGGACGCTGGCCGACACCCGACGTCGGGTGATCCTGCCCGTCGGAGTCGTGTACGGAACGCCGGCCCGGAAGGTCATCGCGCTGCTCCACGAGGTGGCGGCCGCCAACCCCGACGTGATCTCCGATCCCGAGCCGATGGCGCTCTTCACGGGCTTCGGGGACTCCTCGCTCGACTTCGAGCTGAGAATCTGGACCGAGAGCGACGACGCGCTCACCCTGGTTCGCAGTGCGCTCGCCACCGCCGTCCAGGACGCGCTCGACGCCGCCGGAATCGAGGTGCCGTTCCCGCAGCGGGACCTGCACCTGAAGACCGTGCCGGGGCTGGTCGACGGGACGCCGACCGCGCCCGTCGACCCGGCTCCGGCAGCCGCCGACGGCGGATCCGAGCCCGAGGAGGAGTCGTGAGCGCGAACCCGAAGCCGAAGCCCGGGCCCGAGGCCCCCCGATGAGCCGGAGAGCCCTGGCAGGCCTGCTCCTCTGCGTGCCGACCCTCGCCCTCGGGCTCGGCTGCAAGACCACCCTGAGCACGACGGTGAAGGGGTCGGCGAAGCCGCGCACCCAGAGCTGTACCCCGGGCGAGCGCGTGGAGATCCCGAACGGCGACTTCACGATCACCCAGACCTGCCTCGACGGAGGCAACCGGACCGTGGGCGACGGCCGGGGCGAGGTCACCAGCTGGCGCTTCGACCTCGCCGGGGACGACGTCTGGAGCTGCTACCCGGAGAGCGCCTGGATCGATCTGCGGCTGCGTCCGACCGCCAACCTGCTCGACGACGAGCTGCGCGTCGACGGACGCTGGGCCATGGGCCTCGAGGAGATCCAGAGTCTCGAGATCGGTCGCGAGCAGGAGATCCAGGTGGACATGATGATGCGCAACGGCCGCCCCTCCCCCTACACACCGAGCGAGATCCGCCGGCTCCTCACCGAGGAGTTCCGGGGCCAGCTGCCGATGGTCTACGAGGCGAACGCTCTCGTCTCCTGGGCCAGGCTCTCGATCCGCTGCAGCCGCTAGATTCGGGGCGCGGCGGAAGAGGAGGAGAGCGCCGATGGATCCGAAGCAGACGACCACCCTGTTCCGCACCCTGCACTACGCGGCCGACAAGCATCGCGACCAGCGGCGCAAGGACGCGGACGCCTCGCCCTACATCAACCATCCGATCGCAGTCGCCGAGCTGCTGACGCGTCAGGGAGGAGTCAGCGACCTCGTCACGCTCCAGGCCGCCCTCCTCCACGACACCGTCGAGGACACCGAGGCGACCTTCGAGGACATCGAGAAGCAGTTCGGCCCCGAGGTTCGCGGCGTGGTCGCCGAGGTCAGCGACGACAAGTCGCTCGAGAAGTCCGAACGCAAGCGACTCCAGGTGGAGCACGCCCCGGGCCTCTCCGAGCGCGCGTCCCTGATCAAGCTCTGCGACAAGATCTGCAACGTCGAGGACATCACGCACTCGCCGCCCTCGAGCTGGAGCCTGGAGCGACGTCGCGAGTACCTCGACTGGACCGAGGCCGTCGTCTCGGGGCTGCGAGGGACCCACGAGGTGCTCGAACGCCTGTACGACAAGACGCTGGCGCACGGCCGGCAGGTCCTCGCCGAGCAGGATGAAGCCCCGGACTAGCGAGGAGACGCGCCGGGCTTGCGCCCCTCCCCCGCCCGGGGAGCCACGAGGTCGAGAAAGCCGCCGATCCGGTCGAAGTAGGCGGCGCCCCCGCGCGAGACGGTGTCGTTGTGGCCGGCTCCGGCGATCACCGCGAAGGACTTCCGCCCCGGCGCGGCCGCGAAGAGTCGGCGTCCGAGCGCGATGGGAACGATGCGGTCCCGGTCCCCGTGGAGGAAGAGCAGCGGCGACTCCACTCGCGCGATCTTCGCGTCCGAGACGAAGCGGCGGCCCGCGAGGACGGCCAGCGGCCAGCCGAAGCTCTCGTCCACCAGGTCCGAGACGGAGCTGAAGGTGCTCTCGAGGATCGCCCCCGCGACCGCGCGGCCCTGGACCAGGTCGACCGCTACCGCTCCCCCGAGCGAGCGACCGAACACGACGATGCGCTCCTCGGGAAAGCCGCGCTCGGAGACCAGGTGCGCGAGCCCTGCGCGTGCGTCGCGATAGACCCCCGACTCCGTCGGTCGTCCTTCGCTCCGCCCGTAGCCCCGGTAGTCGAGAAGCAGCACCGAAGCGCCCAGCTTGGCCAGCTGCGCTGCGTTGGCGAGGCGGTGACCCGC
>JANQSB010000678.1 GCA_028284295.1 Myxococcota bacterium
CCCCGACTTACTCCGTGCCCGACGCCCGGGGCGGCGCCCCGACCCGGCTGCTGGCACGAAGTCGTAGCCGGGCGGGAAGCCCCCGACGTCGCCCAGGGCGCGACAACGCGGGTCCACCGAGCGCTGGTTGAGGACCGGCGCCGATCCACCGCTGCCGTCGCCCCCGCCGCAGTCTCCCGCGACGAGCAGCGGCGCCATCAGGCACAGGAAGGCCCGGGACAGGCGATCGCGTCGCGACCTCACCACGAGCCCTCCACACCGAAGAACAGGGCGCGTCCCGGCTGCGGGAACCCGACGCTGTCGCGAACGCTCTGGTCGGTCAGGTTGGTGACGCCGACGGAGGCGATCAGCTTCTTGGGGTAGAAGCGGCTGTCCAGACGCCAGAGCTGCGCCAGGTCGACGCTGCCCGACAGGTCGTAGAGGGTGCGGCTGCTGATGCTGGCCGTGTCGCTGAAGTTGACGCGGATCTTCGACGTGTAGCGGCGCTCGCCCACCAGCTTGAAGAGGCCGGACTCCGGGCCCACCCGGACGCGGATCTGGTACTCGTCGTCGGCCTGCCCGGGGATCGCCGTACCCCCGGACTGGCCGATGGGCGGGAACAGACCGGGAGGCGTGGGCAGCTGTGCGCGGTCGAGGTCTCCGTCCTGGTGGGTCCAGTTCCCGGAGAGCTCCACCCAGCCCAGCAGCGAGAAGCTCGCCGCCAGCTCGAAGCCGTCCACCTCGGCGTCGTTGGTGTTGGTCGGGGCGACCGTCTGCGGGCTGATCCGCTGGAACACGATCGAGTTCTCGATGTCCTGGTAGAACCAGGCCCACTGCACGCGCAGGTCGTCGACGAAGCCGAGCTGCTCGAAGCCCAGCTCGAAGCCCGCGTCGTAGCTCCAGGCATCCTCCGGGTCGAGGTTGGGATTGCCGCGGATGAAGCCCTTGTCGGGCAGGTAGAGCTCGTCGAAGTCCGGGACCCGATAGGCCCGCTCGGCGTTGCCCTTCAGTCGCAGCCACTTGAAGGGGCTGACGATGAGCCCCAGGTGCGGCACCCACTCGCTTCCGAAGTCGTCGTCGTGGTCGAAGCGAAGGGTCGGCAGGATCTGCACCCGGCCCTTCCAGAGCCCGAGCTCCTCGCTCAGGCGAACGCCCTGGCTGTTGCGGCGGCGGAAGCGCTGGTCGTTGGACGACAGCGAGTCGTAGCGGAGATTCAGCTGCAGGCCGGCGACGTGGTCCATGCCGAGGAAGCGCCCCTCCCAGCTGCCGGTGGTGCGCCAGCCGAAGGAGCGGTTTCGCTGTCGCGTCTCGATGGGCACGTTGCCGACGCGCGGCTCCGGGTCGCGGAAGCGGGTCCGCTCGAACAGGTACGAGACCGTCGACTCGAGGCCCACCGAATCCGGCAGGCGCTCCCAGCCGTCGGCCTCCAGGGTCACGGCCGCGACGTTGCGGGTGCGTCGCTCGTGGGCGCTGTTGCTCTGCCCGCCCCCCACGTCGTCGGGCGCGGCATCCGGACCGGGCTGGCCGCGGCTGACGAAGAAGAAGCTGTCCCAGCCGCGCAGTCGCAGCCCGGGAGCCAGGTCGCCGCCGAGCTGGACGAGTGCGGAGTGGCTCTCGGAGTCGTTGTTGATCCGCTCGAGCTCCTGGCTGGGTGCGGTGGGGGTGCCGTCGGCGCGCAGCTCGAGGGACTGGAAGTCCCAGTCTCCGTCCGTGGTGAAGCCGGTATAGGAAGCCCCCCAGTCGATCGGTCCCGTGCGGTTCGAGTGCGACAGCGACCCCTGCCAGGTCCCGAAGGACGCGCCGCGCAGGCTGGCGTCGGTCTTCGGCTTGCCCGTCGGCCGGCGGGTCACGACGTCGACGACTCCGCCGATGGCCCCGCTGCCCGCACTGGCGCTGCCGCCGCCGCGCGACACCTCGATCCGGTCGACGATGGCGAGTGGCAGGGTGGACAGATCGACGGTGCCCGACTGCGCGGTGTTGAGACGCACGCCGTCCAGGCGGATCACCACCTGCTGACCCGTGGAGCCGCGGATGGTGATCTCGCTGCGCTGGCCCGGCCCCCCGAAGCTTCGCACCTGCACGCCCACGGACTCGTCGAGCAGACGCTCGACCGTGGCCGCCTCGCCCTGGTAGTCGTCGGGCTCGATCACCGTGGCGAACGACGACGGGTCGCTCGGGAGCTCTTCGGGCCGGACCGCCGTGACGCGAGCGGTCGGCAGCCTTCGCGGCTCTCCCTCCTCGGCAGCGCTGGCTTCCGAGGCGCGGAAGAACACCGGCAGCAGGCCGAGGGCCCAGGGCAGGAGTGAGAGCGCGAGCACGGCGCGAGCCGTGCCCATGGGTGCGGCGTTCCGCGCCACGCGCGGAGCACCGGGCTTCCAAGGCATGTTCGGGAACAGTCCGACGCCTCGCGCTCTCGTCCCCGGAGACCGCGAAACTGCTTGGAAGGCCGGTCTTCTGGCTCCTGGATCGCCCGATCGTCACGCCTTCCCAGCGGTCGCCCGGGATCGGGCTCCGGCCAGTGGACTCTGATGACGACCGTCCCCAGTTACAGCGACGGGCTCGCGCCGGACTCCCACCGGCTTCCCGCAGCCGGGAGACACGATGGGACCACCCCACCCCGCCACCGACTGCCACGACCCTGCGAGCAGGACCGCGGACACCTTCCAGACGATGCTGACCGTGAGGGTGCCGGGGCTGGTGCCCCGAGTCAAATCGTCGGCGCGATCAGCCGGCCAGCTCGCTCGCGAAGAGCTGCTTGACGCGCTCCCAGGCGTCCTTCGCCGACGACTCGTGGTAGGTCGGGCGCTGGTCGCAGAAGAAGCCGTGATCCGCGTCGTCGTACACCACCACCTCGCCGCGCACGCCGCCGTCGGCGATCGCCTTCCGGACCGCGTCCACCTGGTCCATCGGGATCATCGAGTCCTGCCCGCCGAAGAGACACAGGATCTGACCCTGGATGCCCGCGGTCCGGCCCACCGTCGACTCGGCGCCGCCCGGGCCCTGGGGTCCGGCGATGCCCCCGCCGTAGAACGACGCCGAGGCCACCACGTCGGTGGTGCAGGCCGTCAGGTAGGTCATGTGGCCCCCGATGCAGAACCCCATGGCGCCGATCTTCGCGCCGTTCACGTCGTTCCGGCTGCGCAGGTAGTCGATCGTGGCCTGGGCGTCGGCGATCATCTCGTCGGCCTGCAGGGCGCCGAGCAACTTCATGCCCTCGGCCATCCCGTCGTCGTCGTAGGCCAGCTCGACGCCGGGCCCCGTGCGATGGAAGTAGTCGGGCGCGATGGCGACGCAGCCCTCTGCCGCCACCCGCTCGGTGACGTCGCGAATGTGTGAATTGACGCCGAAGATCTCCATGTAGACGATCACGGCGGGATGCGGGCCACCCGATTCGGGTCGCGCCAGGTAGGCACCGAAGCTGCCTCCGCCCTGGGGAATCTCGACGCGCTCAGTGCTGATCGCCATGGGGCCTCCTCCTGCCCGGCGTCCCGGCCCGGGACCTCGCGGCCGGACAACCGTCGCGCGCCTCGCGCGGGTCCGCAAGCGGCCACGCGGGCCGCCGGTGTGCTATCACGCGAGCCGTTCCCCCGGCGTTCCGATGGCCAAGATCCGGCTCTACACCCAGAGCATCAATCCCTTCACCACCAAGGTCGAGCTGGCACTCGCCCTCAAGCGGCTGGACTACGAGCGCGAGGTGTCCAACGACGCCGAGGACGTCAAGCGCTGGAGCCCGGTGACCCACGAGCTGCCGGTGATCCAGCTCGACGGTCAGCGCATCGCCGACTCCACGGCCATCCTGCGGGCGCTGGACGAGCGCTTTCCCGAGCCTCCCCTGCTGGCCAGCGACCCCAAGTCCGCGCGCTCCCAGGAGCGGCTGGCCGAGTGGGCCGACTCCTCCTTCCTGTTCTACTGGAACCGCTGGCGCGAGGCGCGCTTCCCCCGGCCGGGCGACGAGAAGCCCGCCGACCCGAGCGTACTCGGCAAGCTGCGCGGCGGGGTCCGGCGCGCCTTCGGCGCAGGGGGCCGCATGAGCCGCAGCGAGCTCCGCGAAGCCTCGGTGGTGGACGAGCTCACCGCACGGCTCTCCGACCTGTCGGCGTTCCTCGGCGAGCGTCCCTTCTTCTATGCCGACGAGCCCAGCGTCGCCGACGTGTCGGTCTACGGCATGCTCCGCATCCTGTACGGCGGGCCCATCCTGGGGATCGACGCCGAGATCCTCGAACGTCCCGAGCTGGTCGCCTACATGAAGCGGATGGAGGACCGCACCTCACCGGGCCTGCCCCACCCTCCGCTCGAGCTGCCGCCGATGGACGTACCCGCGCCCACCGACTGACCTCGTGCGGGCGCCGCGACGAGCGCGGCGCAGGGCGTGCGGGGTGGCGTCCCCAGCGGGAATCGAACCCGCCTTATTGGCTTGAAAGGCCAATGTCCTAACCGATAGACGATGGGGACGCGCTCGGCGCGCGAGTATTGCGCAGGACCCGTTGCTTTGCCTTTCGCGGCGCCGGCGGGAGTCGCTCCAGCGACCCGTGCGTCCCCTGCGAGGGACGTCGACGGGGTGCGTTACGCTTGGCGGGATGGCCGATGCCGGGATCGAGCGCGAACGGGCCCAGAACCTCTGGACGAGCTTCCTGCGCAAGGTCGATCCGCTGGCACGGGGAGCGCAGCTGCAGGTCGATCCGCGCTTCAGCTTCGACCAGATCGGCGGGCTCGCCGCAGCGAAGGAGGAGATCCTCACCTACGCCTGCGCGGCCGAGAGCCCCGAGGTCTACAGCCACTGGGGGACCCTGCCGCCCACCGGCGTGTTGATGATCGGCCAGCCGGGCGTGGGCAAGAGCCTGCTGGCCCGGGCGCTGGCCGCGCGCACCGAGACCCCCTTTCTCACCGTCGACGTTCCCCGCATCGTGCTCGACGTGGTGCACGGCGGCGGCAAGGCCGCCGAGCTGCTCCAGAGCTGGTCCGAGGTGCTCGACGAGATGCCGCCGCTGACGGCCTACTTCAACGAGCTCGAGTTCTCCCAGGCCCAGGAGATCGGGCACCGGCGACCGGACCTGCCCATCGGCCCGATCATGGATTTCCTGCTGGAGCTGGTCGAACGCACCATCTGCTGTGACAAGCACCTCGTGGTCGGCGCCACCAGCCACCCCGACACCCTGCGGCGCGCCTTCGTCGCGCCCGGGCGCTTCGAGCGGGTCGTCGAGGTGACGCCGATCTTCCCGGACGACGTCATCGCAACGCTACAGATCCACGCCACCCAGGCCGAGAAGAGGGCCGGCCGGCCCCTCTTCGACGAGGTGGACTGGCCCCGGGTCGTCGGGCAGATCCGTGAACCCTGCCTGGGCGACTGGGTTCGTATCCTGCACGCGGTCCTGCGGCGAAAAGCCCGCTGCGAGGCCGCCGGAGAGAGTGCCGGGCCGGTGACCACCCGCGACGTGCGCGACGAGGTCGATCGCTTCCGGCAGGCCCAGAAGCACATCCACCTTACCGACGGCGGAAACTATGTCTGAGCAGTGTCTCATCGTGACGGGCGGCGCGGGCTTCATCGGCTCGAACCTGGTGCGGATCATCCTGCGGGAGAGCGAGGCCCGGGTGGTCGTCGTCGACAAGCTGACCTACGCGGGCAATCTCCAGAGCCTCGCCGACTGCGCCCAGAGCGACCGCTTCCACTTCGTCAAGGCCGACATCTGCGACCGGGACGCCATGGAGAAGCTCTTCCGGGACCACCGGCCGACCGCGGTGCTCAACCTCGCCGCCGAGAGCCACGTCGATCGATCGATCGAAGGCCCCGAGGCATTCATCCAGACCAACGTGCTCGGCACCTTCCAGCTGCTCGAGACCGCCCGCCACTACCACGCGGAGCTGGACGACGCGGCCGCGCGAGCCTTCCGCTTCCTGCACGTCTCCACCGACGAGGTCTACGGCTCCCTGGGCGACGACGGCCTGTTCCGGGAAGACACCGCCTACGCACCCAACTCACCCTACTCGGCCTCCAAGGCGGGCGCCGACCACCTCGTCCGGGCCTACCTGCACACCTACGGCCTGCCCACCCTGATCACGAACTGCTCGAACAACTACGGCCCCTACCAGTTCCCGGAGAAGCTGATCCCGCTGATGATCCTGAACGCCACCGAAGGACGGGACCTCCCCATCTACGGAGACGGGGGCAACGTGCGGGACTGGCTCTACGTCGACGACCACTGCCGCGGAATCCTGCGCGTGCTCGAAGCGGGGACCATCGGCGAGAAGTACAACATCGGTGGCGACAGCGAGCGGACGAACCTGCAGATCATCGACATCCTGTGCGCCGAGCTCGAAGCCCGCATGCCGGCCGCCGAGAACGCGGCCCTGAAGGCCGCCGGCAAGAGCGCCTACACGGAGCTCAAGACCTTCGTCCCCGACCGGCCCGGCCACGACCGCCGCTACGCGATCGACGCGAGCAAGATCCAGCGAGAGCTCTCCTGGTCGCCGCAGCACGACCTGGCCAGCGGCCTGCCGAGCACCGTGGACTGGTACCTCGAGAACCGCCCCTGGTGGGAAGCGGTCCTGTCCGGCAGCTACAAGCGCGAGCGCCTGGGCTTGATCGAGGCTTGATCGAAGCCTGATCGGGGCTTGATCCAGGCCTGATCCACGCCCTGATCCAGGACCGGGGCCCGGCCCCAAGGCCCCGTCCCGGTTCCGGGACGGGTGACGCCGCACTTCGTCACCTTCGGGCGATCCGGCGACACCGAACGGGGATTCCCGTTTCGCCGCGCGGCGGGAGGCGCGGGCGTGCGGCTCCGCGCGAGTGCGTGCACGGCGCAAGATGCCGGCGGCATGCCGCCCGGCTGCGCCGGAGCCCGTCCCGGGATCGGGAAACGGGCGCCCGCCGGCGGCTCGAGAAAGCGTTGCAGAAATCCCTGCAAGCAGCCGATAGAGCAAGAGCTTTCCGGATTCCGTCCCCGGCCCGCCCAACTCCTCCGACTTGGCACGGAGCTTGGATTGGAAGCGGAGAGGAAGGGCCGCAGCGGACGCGGGATCCGGAAGCGATCGAATCGAGAGCCGGGGCTGGCCCTCCAGCCCAGGGAGACCCCCAGTGCAGGAACACACCGTCCTCTTCGTCGACGACGAGGTCAACATCCTCAAGGCCCTGCAGCGCCTGCTGCGAAACGAGCCGATGCAGGTCCTGACCGCATCGCGCCCTCAGGAGGCCATCGGCCTGCTCGAGTCGACGCCCGCGCAGGTGGTCGTCTCCGACCAGCGCATGCCCGAGATGAGCGGCGTGGACTTCCTCTCCACCGTCCGCGAGCGACACCCGGACATGGTTCGGATGATGCTCACCGGATACACCGAGATGAACATCGCGGTCGACGCCATCAACAAGGGCGAGATCTACCGCCTGATCACGAAGCCGTGGAACGACGACGAGCTCAAGGCCACCCTGCGCCAGGCGTTCGACCACTACGACCTGAAGGGCGAGATCAAGCGCCTCAACCAGGTGACGCGCGAGCAGAACTTCAAGCTCCAGGACATGAACCGGAATCTGGAGACGAAGGTCCGCGAGCGCACCAAGCAGCTCGCCGCCAAGCACCAGGAGCTGCGGACTGCGTACATCCAGACCATCGGGGCCCTGGCCGAGGCGATCGACGCCAAGGACGCCTACACCCGGGGTCACTCCGAGCGGGTTGCCGTCTACTCGTCGCGCCTGGCCCGCGAGATGGGCCTGCGCAAGGAGATGATCGAACGCATCTACTTCGCCGGCCTGCTGCACGACGTCGGAAAGATCGGCATCCCCGACGCCATCATCACCAAGCCGGACCGACTCACCGAGGAGGAATACCTCGAGATCCAGAAGCACCCGGAGATCGGGGCGAAGATCCTCGAGCCGGTCGAGTTCCTCGGCAGCGTCGTGCCCTGCGTGCGCCATCACCACGAGTGGTTCGACGGCTCGGACCGCGGCTACCCGGACCGGCTGCGGGGCGACAAGATCCCCCTGCCCTCCCGCGTCATCCTCGTGTGCGACACCGTCGAGGCGATGACGAGCGACCGCCCCTACCGCAAGGCCCTGCCCCTCGAGACCGTGGTGCGCGAGCTCCACAAGTACTCGGGCAGCCAGTTCGACCCGCAGTGCGTCGACGCGTTCCTGCGCCTGCTCGACCGCGACGGCGACGAGTTCATCTCCAAGGACCAGAAGTTCGACATCTATGCATTCATCGGAAGCTGACGAGCACCCCGGCTGGGGGCTCGAAGAGCTGAAGCTGCTCGCCGCGCTGGGATTCGGTCCGGAAAGTGCCTTGATGAACGAGCCCAAGCTCTTCGTCGACGGCGCCTTCCTGGCCGCGCTGCAACAGGAGCTGGTGGCGGAGCTCGGCGAGGAAGAGACGGCCCGGACCCTCTTCTACATCGGGGCCATCCACGGCCTCCGCG
>JANQSB010000012.1 GCA_028284295.1 Myxococcota bacterium
GTCAAGGTCGTCTTCCCGTGATCCACGTGGCCGATCGTCCCCACGTTCACGTGCGGCTTCGTTCGCTCGAACTTCTCCTTGGCCATCTTCCTTCCTTCTTCCTCTAGTTCCCACCCTGCGGCTGGAAGCCGAAGGCGCGGTGCACCTCGGCCGGCGCGGGTGCGTAGTTGGAGAACTCCATCGTGTAGTTGGCGCGTCCCTGGGTCATGGACCGGAGGTCGCTCACGTATCCGAACATCTCGCCCAGGGGCGCCGTCGCGTCGATCACCTGGGAGTCGCCACGCACCTCGACGTTGCCGATCTGTCCGCGGCGACCGTTCAGGTCGCCCTGGATGGCACCGCGGAACTCCTGCGGCGTGACGACCTCGACGCTCATGACGGGCTCGAGGAGCACGGGGCCGGCCTTGGCGAGGCCTTCCCGCATGGCCATCGAGGCGGCGATCTTGAACGCGCGATCCGACGAGTCGGTGTCGTGGTAGCCACCCCCGAGCAGTCGGGCCTTCACGTCTACCACCGGGAAGCCGGCGATCGCACCGGCCTGGGAGGCCTCTTCGCAGCCCTGTCGAACCGCGGGGATGAACTGCTTGGGAATCGACCCTTCACGGGTGCAGTCCTCGAAGACGAATCCGCTGCCCGGCTCGGACGGCGACACCTCGAGCTCCACGATCGCGTAGTCGCCCGCGCCGCCGGTCTGCTTGATGTACCGGATCTCGACGGTGGCGGGCTCGGTGACCGTCTCCTTGTAGGCCACCTGCGGCCGACCGACGTTGGCGTCGACCTTGAAATCCCGCAGCAGGCGGTCGGTGATGATCTCGAGGTGGAGCTCACCCATTCCCGAGATCAGGGTCTGCCCGGTCTCGGCATCGGTGGAGACCTGGAAGGAGGGATCCTCCTGCGCCAGACGGTCGAGGGACTGGGTCAGCTTGTCGAGGTCGGCCTGGGTGCGGGGCTCGATGGCGATCGAGATGACCGGATCCGGGAAGTCGAGCGACTCGAGCAGGATGGGCGCGTTGACGGCACAGAGGGTTTCGCCGGTCGCGATCCGCTTGAGCCCGACGCAGGCCACGATGTCCCCGGCGTAGACCTCGGCCACCTCCTCCCGCTTGTTGGCGTGCATCTGGAGCAGGCGCCCCACTCGCTCGCGCTGGCCGCGGTTGGCGTTGAGCACGCTGTCGCCGCTCTTCACGTGGCCGGAGTAGACCCGGAGGTAGGTCAGATGGCCGGCATGCTTGTCGCTCATCAGCTTGAAGGCCAGGGCCGAGAAGGGCTCGTCGTCGTCGGCCTTCCGGACGGCGCTGACGTCGGCACCCTCTTCCCGCTTCTTCTCCGCCTTCTCGAGCTTCTTGGGGTCGATGCCTTCGACGGGGGGGATGTCGATCGGCGAGGGAAGGAACTCGACCACCGCGTCGAGCAGCGGCTGCACCCCCTTGTTCTTGAAGGCACTGCCGCAGAGGACCGGCACCATCTCCCGCGCGAGGGTCCCACTGCGAACGGCCTTGCGGAGCTGGGCGGCGTCGATCTCCTCGCCTTCGAGGTATCGATGCATCAGGTCTTCGTCGAAGTCGGCGGCGGCCTCGAGCAGCCGCTCCCGGGCGCTGCCGGCCGCGTCGGCCAGCTCCTCGGGAATCTCGTCCTCGCGGATCTCGGCACCGAGGCTCTCGTCGTCCCAGTAGAGGGCGCGCTCGCGGACCAGGTCGACCACGCCCGCGAAGCGATCCTCGGCACCGATCGGGATCTGCAGCGGCACCGGGCGGGTGTCGAAGCGGTCGCCCATCATTCCCACGACGTTGTCGAAGTCGGCTCCGGCCCGGTCCATCTTGTTCACGAAGGCCACGCGCGGCACGCGGTAGCGATCGGCCTGGCGCCAGACCGTTTCGGACTGGGGCTCCACGCCGCCGACACCGCAGAAGACTGCCACCGCACCGTCCAAGACCCTCAGAGACCTCTCGACCTCGATGGTGAAGTCCACGTGCCCCGGCGTGTCGATGATGTTGATGCGGTGGTTGTTCCACTCGCAGGTCGTCGCGGCGCTGGTGATCGTGATCCCCCGCTCCTGCTCCTGCTGCATCCAGTCCATCGTCGCCGCGCCGTCGTGCACCTCTCCCATCTTGTAGTTGACGCCCGTGTAGAACACCACCGGTTCGGTCGTGGTCGTCTTGCCGGCATCGATGTGCGCCATGATGCCGATGTTCCGAATACGCTCGAGCGGGACCTTCCGCGCCATGATTGAAACCCGACCCCGCAGTTGGATGGCTACCAGCGGGAGCCTGCAGCGAGGTGACCGCCTCGGGCGGTCACCTACCAGCGATAGTGCGAGAACGCCTTGTTGGCGTCCGCCATCCGGTGGGTGTCTTCCCTCTTCTTCACGCTCTCGCCGCGCTCGTTCGCGGCGTCGATGATCTCGTTGGCCAGCTTCTCCCGCATGCTCTTGCCGGGGCGCTTGCGGGCGAAATCCGCGAGCCAGCGCATGGCCAGGGAGGCTGCGCGCTCGGGGCGGATCTCGATCGGCACCTGGTAGGTGGCACCGCCCACCCGCCGCGACTTCACCTCGACTCGCGGGCGCACGTTCTCGAGAGCGCGGCGGAAGGTCGCGAGCGGGTCGCTCCTCATCTTGCTCTCGATCTCGTCGAAGGCCCCGTAGAGGATCCGCTCGGCGGTGCTCTTCTTCCCGTCCAGCATCAGGACGTTGATGAAGCGCCCGACGGTGCGATCACCGTGCTTCGGATCGGGCGCGGCCTGGCGCTTCGGGACGTCTCTTCTTCGCGGCATGGGTTCCTTCCCGCTCCCTCTCGCCTACTTGGGGCGCTTGGCGCCGTACTTGGAGCGGCCGCGGTTGCGACCCTCGACGCCCGTCGCGTCCAGGGTTCCGCGAACGATGTGATAACGAACACCGGGGAGGTCCTTGACGCGACCTCCCCGGACGAGAACCACCGAGTGCTCCTGGAGCGTGTGACCCACGCCCGGGATGTAGGCGTTGACCTCGCGCCCGTTCGTGAGACGCACGCGCGCCACCTTCCGCAGGGCGGAGTTGGGCTTCTTCGGCGTCTGGGTATAGACGCGGAGACAGACGCCGCGCTTCTGAGGCGCAGCCTCGAGGTCGGGCGCCTTCGAGCCCTTCTTTCGGGGCGAGCGACCCTTGCGGATCAGCTGTTGCACGGTCGGCATG
>JANQSB010000025.1 GCA_028284295.1 Myxococcota bacterium
AGGCGCCTCGCCGGCTCCGATGGCGCGCAGCTCGAGCTCGGCGCTGCCACGAATCTCGAACAGCTCGTGACCCATGCTCAGGGCGTCGAGCGCGGCGCCCACGCCGGCCGCAACGGTGCGGCCGCCCACCACCAGCCGCGGTGCATCGAGCACCACCGGCGGTGCCGCCTGGGAGAGCACGGCGGGCAGCGAATCCTGGAGTGCCAGCGCGGCCTCCAGAACGGAAGCGAGCTCTGCCAGGCCCAGCTCGTCACGAGCGGCACCGATCACGGGGCGACCCTCGACGTCGACACCCACCCAGTCGAGCAGCTCCTGCTCCCCGCCGGCCAGGGGCCAGGGGACCAGCGCCCGCAGCGAGTGCCAGTTGCGGAAGGCGGCGATGGCGCGGCTGCGCAGGCCCTCTTCGCCTTCGCGAACCCGGCGATCGTTCAGCCGCTTGCGCAGCTGTCCCTCCAGCCCGTCGAGGCTGTTCGACAGGCTCTCCGGCGTGAGACGCGTCGTGGAGCGCTGGGGCTGCAGGATCGTCAGCACGACACCCTGGTCGTCCGCGCGCAGCTCGGCGATGCGACGTGCCAGCAGCACGAAGTCGACTGCACGACCGTGGCCGCGCAGGGCCGCGCCATGCTTGGCGGCCAGGCCTTCGAGCCCGCGAGCCGCACGCAGGAAGAGATCCCGCTCGCCCGGCGCCGCCAGGTGCCCGGCGATCTGGGCCGGCGCCAGGCCGGTGGCCTCGCCCCGCTGCTCCGCCTGGACCTGCAGGCCGGCGTCACCCAGGGCGGGCGCCGCCACGGCATTCAGCTCGGGCTTGCCGACCAGACCCAGCAGCCGGCGCGCCTCGCGCGGCCACTCGGGGGCCACCGCGTAGAGCGCGGGCGCCTCGGCCTCGGTCTCGGAGAGTCGCGCTCCCACGGCCAGCGCCGCCACGACCGCCTGACTCGCCGCACGCGGCGAGAAGGCCACCACGATGCGGCCACCGTTCTTCGATTCGCCGCTGCCGATGGCGGCGACCTCGGCGGGCACCTCGTCCGCCGGGTAGGGCTCCAGGCTGACGGCCGGGACCAGCTCCAGCTCGACCAGCCGGGGCAGCACGGCCGCCGCGTCGATGGGACTCGCGCCCGAGCCGGATCGGGCGCCTCCGCGGCGCCGTCGGCTGAACCTTCTCATCATTCAAGCCTCCTGAGCCGGCTCTCGCCCGCTCCCGCGAACGCGGGCGACCCATGGCCGCCGGCGCGGGAGCTGCGGAGCGTCCGGCCCTCGTTCAGCTCCCTCCGACCTCGACGGCCGAAAGGGACAGGGTTCCCGCCTCCACCAAGGAGACGGTCGAATCGACGAGCGTGCGTTGCAGCTCGAAGAACAGCTTCTCGTTCGCGACGGCCACGCTGACGTGGTCTTTTCGCTTCGCGAAGTCCAGCAGCAAGCCGCCGAGCAGCTTGCGGTCGGTCCGCGCGTACTTGACGACCCGGTTCCACTTCGAGAGCGGTACCTCGATGCGCAGCTCGCGAAGCTCTCGCAGCTCCTCGGGAAGGGTGTCGCGCTGCATCTCCAGGCTGATCAGCCCGGTCCCCTTCGAGAAGCTCGCCCTCCAGTAGCGACCCTGCGTGAGCAGCACGACTAGGCCCCCTCCGGTCCGGCGGCCCGGGCCCGCAGACTATCGAGGGCACCGGAAAGGGTCACCTCCACCATCGCCACGGCCACCGGGTTGTCGCCCGGGGCCCCGGACTCGAAGGCCTGGGCGGCACACAGGCAGGCTCGCGCATCGTCTTCCTGCCCGAGCTTCCACAGCACCCAGGCGCTCTCGCAGAAGCGCTGGGCACAGGAATCGGCGCGCTCTCCTCCGAAGAGCGGCTCGGCCAGCTCCCGCCACAGCGCGGCGTCGTCGGCCTCTTCTGCGGCGGTGTCGGCCTGGCGTTCGAGGGCCTCCTGGGCGAGGTCCGCGAGGTCGCTCGAAGGCGGCGCCCACGGTCCGATGGAGCCCTTGGCGACGAGCTCCGCCGCACGGGCCAGGCCGTCGCCGTCGTCCGCGATCGACAGGGCAGCCCGCGCCAGGTCGCCCGGGGTCTGGCCCTCCACGGCGACCTTCGAGCGCCACTCGCCGAACTGCCGGGGCAGCGCGCGGTCGACCGGGTGACGCGCGGCGATGCGTGCCACCAGGGCGCGGATGGCTTCCGGGGGTGCCTCCACGGCCGGGAAGCGGGTGCGCTCGACGGCGTCCCGCACGAAGCGTCGGATGCGGCTGCGCCCGGCCGCGTAGAGATCGAAGTCGACGATCCCGCGCGACTCGTCGAGCAGGATCTCGAACAGACGCGCACCGCCCGACGGATTCGGCTCGACGAGGTAGACGAGACGCGCGCCGCGCGGATCGATCGCCGACACGTAGGCGGCGGAGATCTCGTCCTCGATCTGCGGCAGACGGCTCACGTGGGCCGCCGGTGCCTCCCGGGCCGGCAGCGCGACCCCCTGCGAGCGCAGCCGGTGAAGCGCACGGCGCAACGCCTTGCGGCCGGGCTTGCCGAGGCTGGACTCGTCGAGTCCCCCGACCACCTCCGCGCCGCCGGGCGCGTCCAGCCAGGCCAGGGCGAGCTCTCCCCCGCTGGATGCCTCGCGCTCGAGCACCCACGCCAGCACGCGACGCGCGGCCTCGGTCGCACCCCCCAGCGCCTCGAGCAGCAGGAAGGGGTCGCCGTTGGCGGGACGGATCTGTTCGGCGTCCTCGGGGAGAGCCGAAGCCGCTTCCTCGAGGATGTCGGCGAGGCTCATCGGAGGGGCTCCATCCGCGGCGCGGGTCGCTGCAGAGCGGCGCCACGAAGCGGGGCAGGATAGCGGTCAGCAGGGCTCATGGGGATCCAGCAGGCGCCGGTGCTCGGCGATCGCGAAGCGGTCGGTCATGCCCGCCACGTAGTCGGCGACCGCCCGGGCGGGCCCTTCGTCGACGCGACCGGGTGCGCCGGGCATCAGCTCCGCGTGCTCGCGGTAGACGCGGAAGAGATCGGCGATCACCCCCTCGGCCTTGCGCGTCCGATGCTGGACGCGCGGGTGGCGGTAGAAGTGCTCCATCAGCAGGCGCTTGAGGGCGAGCTTCTCCTCGGCGAGGCCATCGGAGAGCGCCACGAAGGGTCGCTCCGCGCTGCGCACCTCGTCCACGCAGCACACGCCCGCCCGCTCGAGTCGCGCTGCGGAAGCCTCGATCAGGTCGGTGATGAGCTCGTTGATGATGGCGGTCAGGATGCCGGAGCGACGCAGATTCTCGCTGGTGTCCGAACGACCGGCGAAGCTGGCGTCCACCGCCGTGCGGGCCCGTTGCCAGATGCCGCTCGCGTGCAGCACCTCTTCGTCGAGGAGCCCCGCGCGCAGCCCGTCGTCGAGGTCGTGATGCACGTAGGCGATCTCGTCCGCGGCATCGGCGACCTGGGCCTCGAGGCTGCGCTGCCGACCCAGCTCGGGGAGCGGCAGCGGGTGGTCCCACGCGCATCCGTGCTTCAGGATGCCTTCGCGGGTCTCGGCCGTCAGATTCAGGCCCGGCGCGCCCGCATAGCGATCCTCGAACAGGTCGACGACCCGAAGGCTCTGGCGGTTGTGGTCGAAGCCGCCGTCGTCCTTCATCAGCTCGGCCAGCACGCGCTCGCCGGCGTGGCCGAAGGGCGTATGGCCGAGGTCGTGGGCCAGCGCGACGGCCTCGGCCAGATCCTCGTTCAGGCGCAGGGCGCGGGAGACGGTGCGCGCCACGGTGGCCGCCTCCAGGGTGTGGGTGAGGCGGTTGCGGTAGTGGTCGCCCTCGTGATGGACGAACACCTGGGTCTTGTACTCGAGCCGACGGAAGGCGCGGCTGTGGAGCACCCGGTCGCGGTCGCGCTGGAAGTCGGTGCGGTAGGCGTGCGGGGTCTCGGCACGGACGCGGCCCTGCGTGTCCACGGCGCGCAGCGCGTAGGGGGCCAGTCGCTCGAGCTCGGCCTTCTGGCTGGCCTCGCGGTCCTGCAGCCAGGCCCCACTCATCGCGACCCGCCCTCGGCTTCGCGCAGCAGGTCGCGCATCTGCTGGCGCGACTCGGCGCGGATCTCGCCACTGGGGCCGGATGCCGTCCGGGCCCCGTTCGAGGCGCGACGCTCGTCCCGGGGCTGATCCAGGAGCACCCAGGCGGCTGCCAGGCCGAGCACGACGCCCACGGTCACCACCAGCCACGGCTTCACGACCGTGCCTCGCAGGGCGAAGAGCCGCTCCGTTCGCGGGACGGGCGCGGCCCGTGGCTGGGCCCATGGCTGGGACGGTGGCTGGACTTCACGATTCCTCGAAGGGAGACCTGCTTGGACCCCGGGGCGTGGCCCGGCGGATGACCGGGTACGCATGTCGATTGGAGCTGACGGGTCGCCGAAGCCAAGGGGAGAACCCCGGATCGCGGTGGTTTCGGGACGTGTCGGGGGGAACGAAAGCCTACGATCCGGGGCCCGGCGTGTCAACGGGGCATGACAAGCCAGATCCTCGTTTTCATTGACGTTTTAGGATCCACGACGAGTCGCTAAGCTGCCCCGCCATGACCCCTTCCGCACCCGAAGCGCCCGCCCTGCCGACCCGGCTGCTGCTGGGCCCCGGTCCCTCGAACGTGCATCCGTCCGTGCTCCAGGCCATGGCGCAGCCGCTGGTGGGCCACCTCGACCCCACCTTCCTGGCGCTGCTCGACCAGGTCCAGACCGACCTGCGGACCCTCTTCGGCACGGAGAACGAGCTCACCCTGCCCCTGTCGGCGCCGGGCAGCGCCGGCATGGAGGCGTGTCTCGTCAACCTGCTCGAGCCCGGCGACCGCGCACTGGTCGGGGTGGCGGGCGTGTTCGGCACGCGAATGGCCGACGTGGCCTCGCGCGCCGGCGCCGACGTGACGCGCTTCGAGACCGAGCCGGGCACGATCCTCGATCCAGACGGGATGGCGCAGGCGATCGCCCGCGTGCGCCCCAAGGTAGTCTCCTTCGTGCACGCCGAGACGTCGACCGGCGTGCTGCAGCCCGTGGAAGAGATCGCGAGCGCCGCACGAGAGGCCGGCGCCCTGGTGGTGCTCGACTGCGTGACGTCCCTGGCCGGCGTCCCGGTGAAGCTCGACGCCTGGGGGATCGACGCGGCCTACAGCGGCACCCAGAAGTGCCTGGCGTGCCCGCCCGGCCTGTCGCCCGTGAGCTTCTCCGACCGGGCCCTGGAGACCGTCCGGGCCCGCAAGCGCCCGGTGCAGAGCTGGTTCCTGGACGTGACCCTGCTGGCCGGCTACTTCGGCGGCGAGCGCGTCTACCACCACACGGCTCCGGTCTCGGCCGTCGTGGGCCTGGCCCAGGGCCTGCGGCTCGCCCTCGCAGAAGGCCTCGAAGCACGAGCAGCCCGACACCGCGAGGCCGCCGGGGCGCTCTATGCGGGGCTCGCGCCGCTGGGCTTCACGCCCCTCGTCGCCGAGGCCCATCGCCTGCCGCCCCTCTCCACCATGCGTCTGCCCGACACGGTGCTCGGCTGGGACGGCGACGCCGGCGAGGCGGGCCTGCGCCGGCGCCTGCTCGAGACCCATCAGATCGAGGTCGGCGGAGGCCTCGGCCCGCTCGCCGGCAAGGTCTGGCGCATCGGCCTGATGGGCGAGAACGCACGCAAGGAGAGCGTCGAGCGCCTGGTCGGCGCGCTCGAGCAGGAGCTCGGCTAGAGCGAGCCGACGGGCATCGCCGGCTAGCGCGGCTGCGGGGTGCCGGCTCCGTGCGCTCGCTTGCGACGAGTCAGGCCGGTCAACACGGCGACTCCGGCGGCCAGGCCGGACAGCAGGCCCGGCTCCGGTACGGGCTCGGCGGCGTCGGGGATGCCGTTGTCGTCGGCGTCGGTCGGGACGGCGGCGTTGACGGCGGTCACGGCGTCCAGGTCGAGGCCGACGGTGGGCGGCAGGCCGAGCGCCGGGCCCACGTCCTCGATGCGAACGAAGCGCGCCCAGGTGAGGCCCAGGTCCGCGAGGTCGAAGGAGTCTCCCCCCGAGCCGTCGGGCACCACCAGCTGGCTCTGGGGCACGCCGATCAGATCGCCGATGGGCGTGTCGGTCGGGATCGACGCATGCGGGGTCGTGCCCGGCAGGAGCTCGTCGCTCAGCACCGGATACACCCCCGCACAGCCCGGATGCAGGGGCGGGTCGAGAGGCGCCGTCTCGCAGTCCGAATAGGTGTGCCAGACGACACCGTCCTGGCTGACGGAGACGCGGCCCGGCTCGGAGAAGGGATCGCCCGTGATCGTCCCCAGCACCAGGGTGAAGAACGGGTTCTCGAAGACCGTGAAGTCGACGCCCGGTCGATCGAGGACGACGTTGTCGACGAACTCGAGCTCGATCACGCCGCCCTGCCCGACGCTCAGCACGTCGAGGCTGCCCAGGAAGAGGCCCAGTCCCTGGGGACCGCCGAGGACGATGCCCGGCATGTCGCCCTGGCCGAAGCCGCCCCCGTTGCCGAGCGTCAAGCCCGCCACCGCGTCCGCGTGCGGATCGCCGACGGTGTCGAAGTCGAGCGAGGTCGACCACGACCCGACGCTCGCCTCCAGGGTGTTCGAGCCGGGCAGCACGACCCCCGCACCCCAGACGTCGATGGCAACCGCGACCCATCGGCCCGAAACCTGCTCGAGCTCGAAGTCGTCGGTGATGTCGACTCCGTTCAGCAGCACCTCGAAGCTGCTGGTGTCGGGGATCGCTGCGAAGTCGATCTCGAGGTAGAGGGGGTGGTAGATCTCGTCCAGGTCGGTGCGCGGGTTCAGGATGCGGATGTCCGCGCTGGCATCGCTGGCGACGAACGCGAGAGCGGCCGCGCACAGCACGGCGAGCCGCAGCCGTCGCGTCGCGGCGGGACACTTCGGGGATCGCGTATGCGACTGCAGGACTCGGTTCGGGGCCATGGTGTCACCTCCAGGGGTCCGGGACCGGCCCGGCCGGGGTTCAAGGCGCGTCGATGCGAACACCGCAGACGCTTGCTTCCGGGTCGCCGATCGTGAAGAAGACGTCGGGACCCGCGTAGTCGACGCCCGGCACGCCGGGCCGGACGGCGAGGTCGGCCGGCTGTCGCGGCTGACCCAGGGTGTCCTCGCGCAGCGGTGCCGTCGCCGCCGAGAGAGACGAGAAGACGACGCGGTTGCGCAGCTCGCCGACACT
>JANQSB010000028.1 GCA_028284295.1 Myxococcota bacterium
TGGGAGATCCGCGCGCCGTCGCCTACGCACTCGGCAACCTGGGCTCGCTCTACGAGCGCGACGGCCAGACCCACGACGCGCTGTACCTGACCCGCCGTGCCATCGAATCCGCCGAGCGTGCGAACGCGTCCGACGCGCTGTACCGCTTCAGCTGGCAGGAGGGACGCCTGCTGTGGCGCCAGGGGCGCGCGATGCCCGCACTCGCGGCCTTCCGTCGCGCGGTCGAGATCCTCGACGAGACCCGCGACGAGACCCTGGCCCGCTACGGAAGCGCCGCCGATCACTTCCGGCGGGTCGTCGCGCCCATCTACCTGGACTACGTGGACGCACTGCTCCGCGGCTCGGGCATGGTCGAGGGCGCCGACGCGGAGCAGCTGCTGCTGGTGGCGGCGCGCGCGACCATGGAGAAGTTCAAGGCCGCCGAGCTGCGCGACTACTACCGCGACGAGTGCGTCGCCGAGATCGACGCGCGAACCCGCAACCTCGACGAGGTGCTGGCGAGCGCTGGACCGCGGGCCGCGGTCGTCTATCCCATCCTGCTCCGGGATCGCATCGATCTGCTCGTGAGCCTCGGCGGACGGATCGAGCGGTATCCGGTCGCGGTGCCCGCGGAGAAGGTCCGGGCCGAGGTCGCCCGCTTCCAACGGACGCTCCAGAACCGCATCACCCAGCGATACCGCGGGCCCTCCCGAGTCCTCTACGACTGGCTGGTCCGGCCCTACCGGGAGCGCATCCGGGAAGCCGGCGTCGATACGCTCGTCTTCGTCCCGGACGGCTCGCTCCGGACCGTCCCGATGGCGGCGCTCCACGATGGGGAGCGCTTCCTGGTCCAGGACCTGGCCATCGCCGTCACCCCGGGGCTCTCCCTCGTCGATGCGGGCCCCCTGAAGGCCCGAGACGCACGGCTCCTGATGGCCGGCCTGAGCGAGCCGGTCCAGGGCTTCAGCCCGCTGCCCGGGGTCGACCGCGAGCTGCAAGCGATCCGCGAGCTCTTCGGCGGCGAGATCCTCCTCAACGATGCCTTCTCCCGGGAGCGCCTCGAGCAGGAGCTGGTCGCCCGGTCGCCCAACGTGCTGCACGTCGCGTCGCATGCGGTCTTCACCGGCGATCCGGCGACGAGCTTCCTGCTCACCCACGACAGCCGCATCGACCTGGCGCAGATCGGAGACGTGCTGGCACCCACCCAGTACCGCCCCGATCCCCTCGAGCTGCTGGTGCTCTCCGCCTGCGAGACTGCCGCCGGCGACGAGCGCGCTGCGCTGGGACTCGCGGGCGTTGCCATCCGCGCGGGCGCGCGCAGCGCCGTGGGCAGCCTCTGGAAGATCTCGGACGCAGCCACCTATCGCCTGGTGGTCGAGTTCTACGAGGCGCTGAAGAAGAGCGGCGTCTCGCGCGCGGAGGCCCTGCGCGTCGCCCAGCTCTCGCTCCTCGAGAGCCCGGAGTACGAGCACCCCTACTTCTGGTCCGCCTTCCTGCTGGTCAGCAACTGGCTGTGAGCGCGGTCTCCATGAGGATCCTCGCCGCGCTGGCCGCGGCCGTCGCCCTGCTCACGGCGCACCCCGCGCTGGCGCAGCAGGTCCAGCCCAGCACCGAGCCGCTCGAGGTGCCCGACTTCGAGCCCGAGGACGGCCAGCGCCCGGTTCTTCGGCTGCCCACCGTACCGGACTTCGAGCCCGAGCCCGCGGACAGGGAGCCGATCCTCCCCGGACTGAAGCTGCCCGAGGCAGCCGAGGACGGCGGGATCGAGGCCGGCGTTCGGATCGAGCTCCGGGAGATCTCGCTGGAGGGAAACACGGCCTTCGGCGACGACGAGCTATCGGACATCACCGAACGCTACGTCGGCCGCCTGGTCGGCTACAGCGACCTGCGCCGACTGCAGGACGAGCTGACGGCCCGCTACGTGGCGGCCGGCTACCTGAACTCCGGCGCCGTGATCCCCCGTCAGCGGGTGCAGGACGGCGTCCTGCGCGTCCGGATCGTGGAGGGGACGGTGGTCTCGATCGAGATCGAAACGGACGGACGCTTCCGGGAGGGCTACGTGCGCAGCCGCCTCGAGCCCGTGACCCGCGCACCCGTGAACGTCTACGAGCTCGAAGAGCGCCTCCAGCTGCTGCAGGCCGACCCGCGCATCCGTCGGGTGGATGCCGCCTTCGTGCCCGCCGAGGAGCGGGGCCAGGCGCGCCTGCGCGTCGCGTTGACGGAGGCGCAGCCGTGGCGCCTGAACCTCGAGGCCAACAACTTCAGCTCGCCCCTGGTCGACGAGTGGCGGGGGGTCTTCGGGGCCGGACACCGGAACATCACCGGCTGGGGAGATTCGCTGTACGGCGAGTACAAGCTCAGCAAGGGCCTCCACGACGTCAGCGGAACCTGGGCGATCCCCCTGACCCGTTGGGACACGCGCTTCGAGATCCACACCCGCCACACCTGGAGCGAGATCGAGGAGAGCCCCTTCGACGTGCTCGACCTCGAGAGCCGCACCCAGACCTATTCGCTCGGACTCTACCAGCCCGTCTACCGCACCCCGCAGACCGAGCTCGAGCTGTTCGTGCGGGGCGAATGGCGACGCAGCAAGGCCACCATCCTCGACCGGCCTCTTCCGGTGAACAGCCGCGACGACGGCGTCAACAAGGTCGCGCCCATCCGCCTGGGCTTCGACGTCACGCACCGGACCTCGCAGCGGGTGATCGCGGCGCGCTCGATGCTGAGCCTGGGCTTCGACATCCTGGGCGCCACGCGCGACTCGGGAGACATCCCGGACTCCGAGTACGTTGCCTGGCTGGGCCAGCTGCAGGCAGCGCAGCGGCTGCCCTTCCTCGACGCCGAGCTGGTAGCGCGCGGCGACCTGCAGCTGAGCGACCGTCCGCTCGTGGGCATCGAGCGCATCGGCATCGGCGGCCACTACAGCGTCCGCGGCTACCGCGAGAACCAGGTCGTGGGCGACAACGGCGTGGTCGGCTCGCTCGAGCTGCGCTTCCCGGTACCCGTACCCCGGGTGGGCTGGCTGGAGACCCGCTTCGAGATCGCGCCCTTCGTGGACGCCGGCCACGTGTGGAATACCGACCGCAGCAACCCGCCCGATGCCGACCTCGTCAGCGTCGGCATCGGCGGTCGATGGCGATTCAACGAACGACTCCAGATGATAGTCTACTGGGGCAAGGACCTGATCGACGTCGACGACATCGGCGACGACGACAGCCTCCAGGAAGATGGACTGCACCTGGGGATCCGGTTCAGCCTGTAGACGCCGCACCGAAGCAGACGCTCCCGAGGAACCCGCCCTTGCCGTTCGCACGAAGCCTTCCGATCCGGATCGTTGTCACCTTCGCCCTGGCCTTGCTCCTGTGCCCGCTGGCCGCAACGCCGGCCTCGGCGGGCCTGACCTGCCTCCAGCAGGGGCTCGCCGATACGGACGGCGATGGTGTCTGCGATCTGACGGACAACTGCGTCTTCGTCGCGAACGGCAACCAGGCCGACGCCGACCAGGACCTCCAGGGGGATGCCTGCGACGTCGAGCTGTCGCCGAGCGGGCCCCTCGACATCTGCGACGTCGTCACCGCCACCGCGTCTAGCTCACAGGGATCCGTGGCAGGCGACGGCTCCAACTACGTCTTCAACGGGACGGACGGCTTCGTCGCCTACCAGCGCTTCAGCGACGACCGCTATCTGCAGCGTGGAAGCCTCCTCCCAGCCGAAGCGGGAGGCGAGAGCGTGATCGACGGCAGCCGTGCAGCGCACGTCGTCACGGGCTGCTTCGTCAACTCCGTACGCATCTTCGAGCGCATGGGCGTCCCGTGGGGGTTCGTGCAGGCGATCGAGGGCAACGCCACGAGCGGCCTCTGTCCCGCCGGCCGCTACGCCGAGGCGATCGGGCTGAGCGGCGACACCCTCGCCGTGGCAACGGTGTTCGCGACGGCGACCTTTCCCCCACAGCGAACCACGGAGATCGAGATCTTCGAGTACGACGGCTCGAGCTTCGTCTTCTCTACGGAGTTCCCCGGGACCGGGCTCCTGGCTGCGAACATCAAGCAGGTCGCGCTCGACGGCGACTACCTCGTGGCCGGCAATCCCGACGCGTCGGCGATCCAGATCTTCGACAGGAACGCCGGCTGGGCGGTCGACTTCAGCGCCAGCGGACCTCCCGATCTCGGCGCCAGTGTCGCCATCGAGGGGGACGTCGCGGTCGTCGGCGCACCCCACACCCAGCACGCCTGCCCGTTCATCGGGCCTCCGGACGGCGGCGCTCACGTGTATCGGCGCCGGGCCGATGGCTGGGCCCGTGAGGCGATCCTGCGGCCGCCCCTTGACATCAACGTCGGCTGCGAGCGGGCCAACATCGGGGTCGCCGTCGACATCGAGGACGGGCTGATCGCGATCCTCGACTCGGACGGAGACGGCTACGGAAATTCGGGCACCGTCTCGCTCTACGACAGCGAGGGCGACGTCTGGAGCCTGCGCCAGGAGATCCCGGTCGCCCTCCAGGCGACCGACGTCGCCCTGAACTTCAACTTCTTCGAGAGGTACTCGGTTGCCGTCTCGGAGCCCGGAGACGCGCGCATCTTCGTCGACTGCAGGCCCGACAGCGACGGCGACGGACTCCGCGATGGCAACGACAACTGTCCCTCCACGCCGAACGGCCCCCAGGGTGGCACCTGCAGCAACCTGCCCGTCTCGTGCTTCAGCGACGATGCCTGCACGGCGAGCCCCTACGAGGGCTTCTGCTCTCGCGATGAGGAGAACCAGGACTCGGACGGACGGGGAGACGTCTGCGATTCGGAGCGCGACGGCGACGGGGTCTCGAACAGCCAGGATAACTGCCCGGGCACCCCGAACCCCGGTCAGGAGGACGGCGACGGGGACGGTGTCGGCGACGCCTGCGACGGCTGTCCCTTCACCTTCGACCCCGGCCAGTTCGACCTGGACGACGACGGCACCCCCGACGCCTGCGACCCGGACCTCGACGGAGACGGGGTGCCGAACTTCGACGACAGCTGCCCGGGCACCCCGAACCCGGGCGACGGCGACGACGACACGGACGGCATCGGCAATGCCTGCGACGTGGACAGCCTCGGCGAGCAGGACGAAGAGAACTTCAACCAGATGATCCAGGCCAAGGATCAGATCGAGTACCGCTGGAAGGACTGCGTGGGAACGGACGACGAGTGCTTCGTCGCCGTCGAGGACATCCCGACCGAAGGACTGCCCGACCCGCTCCCGGTCGAGTTCGGCACCTGTCTCTTCACCGACGCGGACAACATCACCGTCCAGACCCGCTTCGTCCCGGACGCCGTTCGCCCGCCCGACGGCATCGGCTGCTGCACCTGGGAGTCCTTCTGCCCGATCGGCTGCTCGGACAACCTGTGCGACGACTCGGTGGAGTGCCCGGACGAGGACGATCTGGACCTGAGCGACGAGGATCGACCCGTCCTGCTCGACCCCCACGCGTTCTCCGCCTCCGAGTTCGATTGCTGCTTCCAGAACTTCGAGGTCGACGCCTTTCCCTGGGGCAGCCAGCGCACGGTCCGGAACGGACAGCTCGTCATCCCCGACTCGGATTTCGACCGCTACCCCGACGGCTGTGACGTCTGCCCCTTCGTACCCGACCCGGACCAGCGGGACAGCGACGACGACGGCTATGGCGACGCTTGCGACTCGGTCTGCGGCGACGGCGTGTTCGAGCCCGAGCTCGGAGAGGCGTGCGAGTACGACCCCCAGAACGCCACGACCGACTGCGACTACGGTCTGACGAGCTGCGAGGTCTGCGCGCCGGGCTGCGAGCTGGAGCCCGGCGTCCCCTCCTTCTGCGGCGACGGAGTCTTCGACTCGCTCAACGAGGCCTGCGAGTACGACCCGCAGAGCGCGACGACGGCCTGCGACTACGGACTCACGAGCTGCGACGTGTGCGCACCCGGCTGCGTCCTGACCCCGGGAACCACGTCGTTCTGCGGAGACGGCGAGTTCGACGCCGTCAACGAAGCCTGCGAATACGACCCGACCGACCCCATCGCCTGCGACTACGGCCTGATGAGCTGCGAGGTCTGTGGGGCCGGATGCGTGCTGGTGCCGGGCGTCGCGTCCTTCTGCGGCGACGGCGAGTTCGACCCCGTCAACGAAGCCTGCGAGTACGACCCGACGGACCCGGTCGAGTGCGACTACGGCCTGACGAGCTGCGAGGTCTGCGGCGACGGCTGCGTGCTGGTGCCCGGCGTGGCGTCCTTCTGTGGCGACGGCAGCT
>JANQSB010000033.1 GCA_028284295.1 Myxococcota bacterium
GGTGTCGCCGGCTCCAGCTGCTGCATCCCTTCCTCGAGCACGCCACCGACGCCACGCCCGAGGGCATCCGCCGGCTCGGCGACAAGTACGGCTACTCGCCCGAGCAGGCCGCACGCGCCGACGCACGCGTGCGCGAGATCATCGAGCTCTTCGGGAGCGTCCTTCGCGAGCAGCGGGCACGGGGCCACGACTTCTTCGTGGGCAGCACCCTCAGCGCCGTCGATCTGTACTGGGCACCCTTCGCCGCCATGATCGAGCCGCTCGCTCCCGAGCAGTGCCCGATGTCCGACTACCTGCGCGCGAGCTACACCCTCGGACCCGAGCAGGGCCGCGAGCTCGTCGATCCCATCCTGCTCGAGCACCGCGACCGGATCTACCGCGAGTACCTCAGCCTGCCCCTGGACTTCTAGGAGGACCGAAGGACGCGGTCGAATTCGGATGCTTGGTCCTGGACTCGCAGCAGCCCCAAGCTGTGCTGTGTCAGTGCACTGGGAGCGAGCACCAGTGACACGTCGAGCAGATCCGTCCCACCGTTGTTGTTGACGTCGGTGTCGCAGGGGTTGCCGAAGCCGTCCTTGTCCCCATCCGGCTGACTGTTGCAGGTCCCGGCAGGGAAGTCCGATCGGTTGTAGCGGAGCCTGGCGAGCACGAGCACCGCTGTCGCGGCACAGGGAATGGCGGACGGCTCAGGAACTGGGGAACCCTCGACAATCAGCTGTGCTCTCGTGAGTAGAGCGGTGGGTTGAACAACGTTGGTGACGATGAGGTCGGGATCGCCGATGGGGTAGTTCCAGCCGAATAGAATCTCGCCGGTCCCATCGAACATGAAGCTGAGGTCGTGCTCGTCCCTGATCCGGAACCTCGCGGTTGCAGTGTGAGGGTCGCGAGCGTTGAAGCCCGTCAGTGTGCTCTCGGTGATGATCAGCTGTCCAGACTCCAGAAGGTCGAGACTCGCACCGAAGCCAGTCCACTCAACGACGTGCTCGCACGGCTGAGGCTCAGTGGCCGTTCCACACTCGTCATATTCTGTTGGTGTGGTGGTAGCCTCAACCTCAATGAACACCTCCTCGACGGCAGAGAACTCCTGGCCAAAGTCGTAGGCGGCGGGTTGGGACATGAGACCCTGAAACTGATTCGGTCCAAGGAGGTCCGGTAGATCGCTCTGGAAGAACTCCCCGGAAGCCGTCCCGGCACTCAACAACACCAAGGACGCACCGAGCATGTGACGGGTGCAGGGGAGCAGGATCCTCATGTGCGAATTCTATCAAGTGGGCACGGCGCCCAGTGGCCGGAAGATGGGAAACTCCCCGGCCCGTCCGCGACGCGGAACCAACCACGCCCAAGGAGCCGCGTGCTCCAGGGTACGCCCCTTGCGAAGCCGGATGCTTGGGAACATTCCCCGTGTGCGGGGCTCTTGCTGTGCCACTGACACAGCCAGGTACACCAGAGATCCCTGACTAGCAGGGTGCTGCATCTGAACTACGACGCCGGCGATCCACCGCGGGCCACTGCTCGCGGCGACGACAGCAACGTGCCCCCCACCACCAGGTGTCCGATCAGCTCGAGGGTCTCCTCGAGCTGCATCTGCCAGACGGCCTCACCGGGAAGCCCCCGGGCCCAGCGCTGATCGACCGCCACGGACAGCGCATAGGTCGCGAAGCCGACGGCCAGCCCGGTCAGGAGGCCGCGATGGAGCAGGCGAGAGCGGAACGCGTCGAAGTGGCGCAGGGCCAGCCACAGCAGGACGAGCAGCCCGACGTAGACGAAGTCGTCCGCCCACTCGATGTGGATCTCGCGGAATCCCAGGTTCGCCATCAGGGCGGTCGCCCACAGGAACCAGGGCCCGCGCTCGAGCTGCCAGCGCACGAGCAACAGGACGACCGCCGCGCCGCAGACGGCGAGGGCGAGGTCCTCGAGCGTCGACTTCGCGGGCCGGTAGTGGCCCGCGTGGATCGCCCAGGCAATGCCGGTCGCCGCGACAGGGACGACGCCCAGCGCCACCCAGTGCACGCCCCGCAGCATCTGGACCAGACGTTGTCGTTCGGGGAGCAGGATCTCTCGGGGCGGGGCGCCCCCGCTCAGATTCCCATCTCCGCCAGCTGATCGACCAGACGACGCACCGCCTCGGTCAGGGTCGGGTGCGAACCTTCGAAACGCTCGATCCGCTCCCGCAGGGCGCCCAGGGTGCTGTCGCCTTCGAGGGTCTCGTCGATCTCGTCCGCGGCGGCCCGCAGCGCCTCGCGCGACGCTTCGTCGAGCTCGTCCGAGGAGGCGAGCAGCTGATGGAGCTCCGCGACCAGCGTCGCGACCCGCTCGGGATTCCCGTTCTCGTTCTGGTCCGACATCGAGAGGACGCCTCCAGGCGCGAGCCTAGCGCGCTCTCAGCGAAGACCGCAGGCCTGCATGCGTCCGTAGGCGAGGTCGCGGGCATCGTCCGAGACGCCCAGGGCACCCGAGCGCCAGCCCGATCCGTCGAAGCCGTAGAAGCGAGTGAGAGGCAGGCCCAGACGGCTCTGGTCGTAGGACTGCTCGAGACCCAGCCAGTGCTCGCACGGAACCGCCTCCACCTCCTCGCGCGTGTCGAGTGCACCCGAGCGATCGAAGTCGTAGCGCGAGAGCAGCCAACGGCGGGCGTCCTCGTGCCAGCTCTCGAAGGGTGCGCGCTCGTCCTCCTCGGGCTGGACGGAGGCGGCCGATGCGACCTGCGCGGGAGCCTTCTTCGGGGGCTTGCGCTCCCGGGCGACGACCGCCTCCAGACGCGGACGGATCCCCAGCACCTGACCGGGCTCGACCTCGACGATTCCCTCCCAGGCCTGGTAGCCGGCCTTCTCGACCCGCACCGCGTGCTCGCCCGCCGCCACCGCGTAGCGCTGCTCGCCGCTCGGGCCGAGCTTGCGCCCGTCGATGCTGAGCTCGTCGCCTTCGACGTTCGAGCGCACCACCATCCAGCCGGTCTCCTTGCAGAGCTCCGGCTCGAGCTCGACCGCCTCCTCTCCCTCGACCTCGAGGGTCTGCTGCCAGCGGTCCGCACAGTCGGGATGCTCGACGCTGAGCTCGTAGGCACCGGGCGAGAGCCAGTAGCTGCTGTCGTCGGCGGGGCCCTCTGCGACCACCTCCGCGGACTCACCGGTGCTGCGGATCGTCAGCACGGCGCCCTCGACCTCGGCCCGTGCGACGAGGCGAGCGCGCAGCCCGGCGTCGAGCGCCTCGCCCCCGTCCCCGTCGCCAGCCTCGTCCTCTTCGCCGCCTGCCGCGAGGGCAAAGCCCGCCTCCCCGCCACCGCCCGTGCCACCGCCGCCGCCATCCATCAGGACGCGGGGACCGAAGCTGCCGCGGGTCGCGAGCTGCACGCCCAGTACCCCGGCGACGAGCGTGGAGGCGATCGCCCAGGCCAGCAGCCAGCGAGGAGCGCGCCGCGCGCCGGCCGCGGACGAACGCGGCGCTGCGGGGCCTTCGCCATCGGGGACCGGCAGGGCCGACAGGGTCCGCCAGGCCCGCTCCAGGTCGCGCAGCTCGTCGCGGCGGCGGTCCCGCTCGGGACCCGCCTCGGCCGCCCGGGCGCGGGCTTCGACGTGGTCGCGCAGCGCGGAGAAGGCGGCGCGGATCTCCGCCTCGCCCGCACGCTCCGAGAGCCCGAGCACCTGCAGCGCGAGATGCCGGTCCAGCACCTCCATGACCTCCTGCGTCAAGCGGCGTTCCCGGGCCTGGGGCAGACGTCGCGGATCCGTCACGGTAGCAGGCCGCACACCGAACCCGGAGCGTCGTCGGCCCGCGAACCGCGGCGACGGGCGCCGATGCCGGCTGTGACATACTCCCGCGATGGCCGACGGAGCCGCGACCTTCCCCGACGCCGAGGCGCCCGCCGCCGGCGAGATGGCCTGCCCGCACTGCGGGCGCCCCAACCCCCGGAAGCCGGGCGCGGGGGCGATCGTCGACTGCGGCCACTGCGACCGCTCCTACGCGCAGCCCCGGCCCCTGCCGCTGGGATCGGCCACGCAACGCGCCGGCAACGCCATCCTGGCGCGCTCGCCCACGGACGTGAGCATGCGGCTCAGCGCCGTCGGCGCGGCCGTCCTCACCGTTCTCTTCTACGTGGCCGTCGTGACGCCGCTCGCGGGCAGCTACGTGGCCGAGCTGTTCGGCGCGCGGGGCTGGGTCCCCTACGTGATCAGCTGGCTGTCGCTTTGGGCAGGCGTACTGCTGGTCGTCAAGGCGCGACTGCTCGCCTGGCAGCGGCGCGCCCTGGCCCTGGACCTGCTTCCGGACGAGATCGACGTCCGGGTCACGCCGGGCAACGCCGAGCCCTTCCGCGCCCACCTGCAGGACGTCGCCGCCCGCGAGCTGCCTCCCTCCCAGCTCGGCCCGCTCGCCGCCCCCCGCAGCTTCCTGGTGGAGCGCCTGGACCGGGCCCTCGAGCGCTTTCGCATGCGGGGCAGCAGTGAGGACGTGGTCGAGCAGCTGATGGGCCAGGCGCAGCTCGACCAGCAGGCCGTCGAGTCGAGCTACACGATGATCCGGGTCTTCATCTGGGCGATCCCGCTGCTGGGCTTCATCGGAACCGTGGTGGGCATCAGCGCAGCCGTCGCCGGCTTCTCGGATTCGGTGGCCCAGGCCGTCGATCTCGAGGTCATGAAGCAATCGATCGGCACCGTCACGACGGGCCTCGGCGTTGCCTTCGACACCACCCTGCTCGCCCTGGTCATGAGCATCGTCATCATGTTCCCCACCAGCCTGTTGCAGAAGGCCGAGGAGGACTTCCTGTCCCGCGTCGAAGCCTACTGCGACGAACGGCTCGGCCGACGACTGCAGGAGGGCGGCGCCGCGAACGAGAGCGGCACCCGCGGACTGCAGGAGCAGATCGCGCAGCTCGCCGTCCACATCGAGGCCCTGGGAGCCAAGCTCTCCCGCTAGGATGGCACGGCGCGATCCCGACTCGTCGCTCTTCCCCTTCTTGAGCGTGCTCGCCTGCGTGATCGGAACGCTCACCCTGCTGATCGCGGCGCTCGCCATCGAGCAGGTGGCCGAGAGCCTTCGGGAGGTGGAGATCGACCCCGAGCAGCTCGAGCAGCTCGCGGCCGAGCGCGCCGAGCTGCGCCAGCTGCAAGCCAGCCTCTCCGAGACCGTGAACCTGCAGGAGGAGC
>JANQSB010000035.1 GCA_028284295.1 Myxococcota bacterium
CGATCCGGTCCTGGGCGGCGGCGTCGACGGTGTTCGCGGGAGCCGAGACGAGCATGGCGAGAAGCCACAGCGCGAAGACACGAGACGTGCCTCGCGGCACCGATGCAGACCCCTGCCCCATTCAGCTGCTTCCCCGACTCCGCGCCTCTCGGCCGGCATTCTCGCACACCCGCAGTTGCAGCGAGGAGGATGGGACCGTTCGGACCACCGATCCCCTGTGCGCATGCGTGTGGCAACTCCGCCGCACCTCAAGCGTGCCCCTTGGGGTGCCGATTCACTGTTCCGTCTTGGGCTCCCTCCAATCGCTCCTGATCGTCGTCTTCTTCGTCGACATGGCGATCATGCTCCTCGTCGGGGGGCGGCTGCTCTTCGTGGCCACTCGGACGCGGCGGGTCGCCGAGGCCGCCATCGGGATGTCTGCAGCCGCGGGCGCCCTCGGTGTGATCCTCGGCCTGACCTCGACCGTGGTGCTCGAGCGGGATCCCGAGGCGTTTCCGATCTGGGCGCTGGGGCGCCTCCTCAGCGCCGTCGGCCCGGCGGCCCTGGCCATCGGCAACTGGCGCATCTACCGGGCGGAACAGACCTGGGCTGCGGCGGCCGCGGCGATCGTGTGCGCGACGGCGCTCGCCGGCTGCGCGATCCGGACGCTCTCGGGCTCGATCACGCCGCCCGGCGATGCCTCGGCGGGCGGCCTCCTCTCCGCCACCGCCTCCCTGGCGGCCTACGGCTGGGGGACCTTCGAGGCCTTCCGCTACCACGGTCAGCTGAAGCGACGCCTGGCCCTGGGCCTGGCCGACCCGGTCGTCACCCAGCAGTTCCGCCTGTGGGGGATCTCCGGTCTGTGCGCTCTGGGGTCGACGGCGACGGGCTTCCTCTTCACCTTCGGGCTGGGCCGCAGCCTCTCGGACTCGACGGTCCCCTTCGTCGGGGTCCAGCTCGCCCTGTTCGCGGCGGCCGTCTGCCTGTGGCTCGCCTTCTTCCCGCCGGGCTTCTACCGGCGCCGGCTGGCATCGCGATCGTCCTTCGCCTGAGTCTCCTTCGCCTGAGCCTCCATGTCCCGGCGCTCGCGCCCCTTCATGGCCAGGTAGCGCTCGCGCGGCATCTCGTAGAGCTGCGCGCGATAGCGATCGGTCAAGTCGTACCAGCGCGCGATGCGTGCCTCGAAGCGCCCGGCTTCGTGGACGGGCAACGTGTCGAAGTACGCGACCAGCGCCAGGTGGTAGCGGACGGCATTGCGCTCCACGGCGCCCTCGGCGCCCCCGACGTAGACGGGCTCGCCCTCTGCGGTCGTCCCGGTCACGGTGAAGCCGATCTTCCGGCGCCCCAGGGTCGCCAGGTAGGTGCGCGTGGCCATCCGGGCCGCCCAGCTCTCGCTGTATCCGTACCGCAGGCGGACGAAGCTGGCGTCGCCCGCCTCGGGTCGCGCCGCCACCTCGATGATCATGTCGCGAACGCCGAGCGGGCCCTTCTCGGCGTGCAGCGACGCCTCCACGAAGCCCGCCTGCGGAGCGGCGACGTCGAGCCGGTATCGCAGCGGACGCCGGCCCGACGGCGAGACGTAGTGCTTTCGCGCCGTCGCGATCCGGAGCTCCGGCCGGCCGTCGCGAGTTCGCTCCGGCTCGCACGACTTCACGTTGAGGTGCAGCGTGAGGACGTCACACCACACCTCCGGTCGGCGAAGACTCTCGGACACGCGCGCGAACGGATGCTCGACGATCGCCTCCACCTCGCCCTCGATGCGGCCGGCCTCGAGCGAGGCCCGGACCACCATCGGCAGATCGAAGGGCCCGGCCTCGCGAGCGGCATCGAAGCGCGCCCGGGCCGCCGTCAGCTCGTCGCGCGCGCCCGTCCGGGCCGCCGGCCCGAGCTGCAGCAGCAGCGCGAGCAGGCAGACGATCCGCAGCACCAGCCCCTTCATCCGCCGTCCTCGGCAACCGCGGCCGACTCGAAGTCCGGGTAGCGGACCGAGATCAGGCTGAGACCGCGTGCCGGTGCGGTCGGGCCGGCGACCCCTCGATCCCTCGCCTCGAGGATCTCGCGCAGCTCCGTCGGCCGACGACGTCCGTGCCCCACCTCGACGAGGGTGCCCACCAGGTTGCGCACCATGTACCGGAGGAAGCCGTCGGCCTCGAACTCGAGCTCGACCCGGCCTCCCGCACGACCGTCGACCCCCACGCGAAGGAGCTTGCGCACGGTCGTCGTGACGTTCGAGCCGGCGGCCTGGAAGGAGGCGAAGTCGTGCTCTCCCCGAAGCGCCCCGGCCGCCTCGTCGATCGCGGCCAGGTCGAGCGGCCTGCGCACCCACCAGCTGTGCCGTGCCCGAAGCGGCGACCGCACCGGGTGGTTCCAGATCGTGTAGCGGTAGCACTTGGCGACGGCGTCCCTCCGCGCGTCGAAGCCGTCGGGCGCCAGCGCGACCGATCGCACCACGAGGTCTTCGGGCAGGCTCGCGTCGAGCGCCCGGCGAAGCTCGTCGGGGCTCAGCCGCGTGGCCAGCCTCGCACTCGCGACCTGGGCCGGGGCGTGGACACCGGCGTCCGTCCGCCCGGATCCCGTGACGACGACGGGCGCGGAGCAGAGGCGTTCGAGGGCTTCGGACAGCGAGCCCTGGACGGTGCGGTGGCCAGGAGGCTGCGCCTGCCAGCCTTCGAAGTCGGTGCCGTCGTACTCGACGATGAACCGGTAGTCGTTCACGGGCCGTCCGGGGCACGCGGGCCAGAAACGGGGGGCCGATCAGTTGAGGCGCAGGCGGCTCTCCGCGAGCCCGACGACCTCTGCGGCCACCAGGCGCAGGCCGTCGGTCGCAGCCCACAGAA
>JANQSB010000046.1 GCA_028284295.1 Myxococcota bacterium
GGGGAGACGGCCAGACCGGCGAGGACGTCACCGCCAACCTGAAGAAGGTGCTGTCGATCCCGCTGGTGCTCGACCCGGCCGGGGGAAGCCCGCCGGGCCTGGCATCGATCCGGGGCGAGGTGGTGCTGCCGCTGGCCGCCTTCGCACGCCTCAACGAGGCCCGGCGCGAAGCCGAGGAGGAGCCTTTCGCGAACCCGCGCAACGCCGCGGCCGGGTCCTTGCGAATGCTCCACGACGTCGACCTCCAGCGCCTGCGCTCGCTCGAGTTCCGGGCCTACGCGCTCGCGGAGGGACGACCCGAAGCGGCCCGCACCCAGATGGCCGTACTCGAGCAGCTCCGGCGCTGGGGCTTCCTGGTTTCGCCGGAGTCCGCGGCCTGCCGGGGGCTCGACGAGGCCCTGCGCTTCCACGCCCGCATGCGCGAGCGGCGGGGCGAGCTGCCGGTCGAGATCGACGGGACGGTCTTCAAGCTGGACGAGCTCGACGCCCAGGAGAGACTGGGGACCCTCTCGCGGGCACCGCGCTGGGCCATCGCCTTCAAGTTCCCCCCCGAGCAGGCCACCACCCGCGTGCTCGCCATCGAGGCGCAGGTGGGTCGCACCGGCGCGCTGACCCCGGTCGCCAAGCTGGAGCCCGTGGCCGTGGGCGGTGTCACCGTCTCGAACGCCTCGCTCCACAACCAGGACGAGATCCAGCGGCGGGACGTGCGCGCGGGCGACACGGTCGTGATCCAGCGCGCGGGCGACGTGATCCCCCAGGTCGTCCGGGTCGCGCTCGAGGCCTGCGAGGACGAGCGTCCGGCCCCCTACACGCTGCCCGACGCCTGTCCCGTGTGCGAAGCCGAGACCGTGCGTCTGGCGGGCGAGGTCGTCACCCGCTGCCCCAATCTCGACTGCCCCGCCCAGCTGAAGAACAACCTCCGGCACCTCGCCGCTCGCGGCGCACTGGATGTCGACGGTCTGGGCGAGAAGCTGATCGACCAGCTGGTCCGCGAGGGACTGGTCGCTCGCCTCTCGGACCTGTTCACCCTGGACGCGGAGAGACTGGAAGCGCTCGAACGGATGGGGGCCAAGTCCGCCGCCAATCTCGTCGCCAGTCTGGACAAGGCCCGCGAGACGACGCTGCCGCGCTTCCTGATCGCCCTCGGGATCCGTCACGTGGGCGAGACCCTGGCCGAGCTGCTCGCCGGCCACTTCGGCGACCTGGCGCCCCTGCGCGCGGCCTCCGAGGAGGAGCTCGCCCGGGTCGACGGCATCGGGCCGGCCATTGCCGAGAGCGTCGCGCGCTTCTTCGCCGACCCCCGCAACGACGACGAGGTCGACCGCCTGCTCTCCCTCGGTGTCCGCTTCGAGGCCCTGGCACCCCGGCGCACCTCCGGCGGCGCCCTGGAAGGCAAGACCTTCGTACTCACCGGAACCTTGAGCCGCCCCCGCTCCGAGGCCAAGAAGCAGATCGAGGCCGCGGGCGGCAAGGTCGTCGGAAGCGTGTCCAAGAAGACCGACTACCTGATCGCTGGCGAGAAGGCGGGCAGCAAGCGCGACAAGGCGGAGGCGCTCGAGGTCGAGATCCTCGACGAGACGGGTCTCGAGGCCCTCTTGTCGGAAACCCAATCGGCCGAGTAGAAGCGAGTGGACGAGCCCAGGCGACCGATCCGCATCCACTTCACGGGCCGCGACCTCGCACAGTCGCGGCTGCGACTGGCGGTGGCGTGCGGCGTCGTCCGCCAGCATCCGGACGGCTCACCGGACACGCACCCCTACGAGGACCTGGCCGAGTACGCGCGCGGTCGCTGGGAGGCCAGCCCGCTCTCCGAGGCCGACGTGGTGGTGCACGCCCTCCCCTACCAGAACGGAGCGGAAACGGAGCAGGTCGCCCGCGAGGCGGAGGCGGCCGGTCTGCCCTGCATCTTCTTCCGGCTCACCGACGATCCGACGCCGGCGAATCCGCCCTACGGCGTCGTCTACCGCACCTCGCTCTACCGGGACCGACGGACGCCGCGCGAGTTCGCGAGCCCGGCGATCACCGAGGACCTGCTCGTGGAGTGCGGCGGCGAGATCGTCGTCCGCGACAAGGGAGAGCGCGCCGTCGTCGGCTTCTGTGGCCACGTGGGAACGCCGCGCCAGCGGCTCTTCCGACGCGCGGCCGGTGCCCTGCTCGGCGGCGGACAACGCGACAAGGCGACGGGGATCGTCCTGCGCGCGCGCGCCCTGAAGGCGCTCCGCAGCAGCGATCGGATCGAGCCCCGGCTGATCGAGCGCACGCAGATCTGGGGCTGGGCCTCGACCGACGAGGCGCAGGACACCGGACGGGAGAAGCTGCGCCGCGACTTCCTCGACAACCTGCTCGAGTCCGACTACGGCCTCGCGCTCCGGGGCAAGGGCAACTACTCGTTCCGCCTGTACGAGATCTTCTCGCTGGGCCGGGTACCGCTCTTCGTGGACACGCGCTGCGTGCTCCCCTTCGAGGACGAGATCGACTGGAAGCGCCACTGCATCTGGGTCGACGAGTCCGAGGTCGACCGCATCGACGAGGTCGTCGCCCAGTTCCACGCCGACCTGCACCCGGACGACTACCGGCAGCTGCAGCTCGACAACCGCCAGCTGTGGCTCGACGCCCTGAGCCCCGCCGCGATCTACACGAAGATCCTCGCGCGCGCACTCGAGACCGGAAGCGCCTCGGCCACCGGGTGAGCCGGAAGCGCCTCGGCTACCGCGTGAGCCGGAAGCGCCAGCTTCCGTCGTCGAAGGCGTCGCTCTCGCCGACCAGGCGCAGGCGCTCCTGGCGGAGGCCGAACTCCGGGAAGTAGTCGCAGGGCTCGAGCCGCCACGCGACCTTCCCCGCCGCGGGCAGCTCGATCTCCAGCCGGGCGCCCCCGCGCAGCGGCACCCGCACGCTGCGTCGGTCTTCGCCCAGCCGGGGCTCGAGCTGCGGCGCGAACGGCAGGGTCAGCCGCACCCGCCGGGGGCTTCCCTCCACCCGGTCGCGAAGGCTCAGCACTCCGTCCGCGAGCTCGAAGCTGCGACGATGGACGACGCCTGGCGTCGCCCAGCCGGCGCAGAACGCCTCGCAGGACACGCCCGGCGTCGCCTCGACGACCGCCACCTCCGGCCGTCCTCCGACCCGATGCGGGGCCCACAGCTCGGCCTGATCGTGACCGTCGATCTCGAGGGTCGAGTGGCTGCGCGTGGCGCGGGCGGTATCGCGCGCCGGACCCGCCATGTACTCGAAGACCCCGGTGTCGGTCACCACGCGTTCCCCGTCGACGGAGAGCTCGAAGGCCAGGGCGTCCGCGTGGGCGTGGCCCGGCTGATGCTCGGGGGAGGGGCCCGCGACCGACGCGATCAGGCAGAAGCGCTCGTCCGCCAACCGCACGAAGCCCGCATAGGGCAGCCGACCGCGCTGCTCGGGAAGCTGCACAGGCACGCCCAGCGCGCTCGCGTAGTCGAACAGGTCGGCCGGACACGCCGCGATACCGAGGGCGGAGTCGCCGAAGAGCGCGATCTCCCCGTCCGGGTGGGTGAAGAGCTCGAGGGCGCCGCACATCCGCGACGCGGTATCGCGCAGCTCGTCCACCAGCTCCTTCGGAGCGCGACGGGACGCGCGCGCGAGGTTCAGGGCGTCGAGCACCTGCTCGAGGAGCAGCGCGTGGTACATCGGGCTTCGCTCCTCGTGCGCACCATCGGGCAGCACCTGGTCGCGCAGCTCCGCACGCAGCGCATCGACACAGCGCAGCCAGCGGTCGGCACGGCGTCCGTCGAACAGCAGCCCTCCGAAGACCGTCGCCAGCAGGTTCGTGAACAGGTGGTTGGCCTGGAGTCGGAGCTCGAGGTTCCGCGACAGGGTCTCGACCTGGCTCCCGAGCGAGCGCCGCAACGCCCGATCGGACGCGTCGTCGAGTGCCAGGGCACGAGGCGTGAGCAGCAGCTTCCCCCAGGAGAGCACCCGATGCGAGATCGGGTGCGGGTCCCAGCCGATCCCCTCGCGGTGCCGCTCCACCCAGTCGAGCAGCAGGCTCGCCCGCTGCGACGGGGAAGCCGCGGGATCGCGCAGCCAGTCGTGCTGGTGCAGCTGGTAGCTGAAGAGCGGCCCCTCGCCCGCGAAGTCCCAGTCCGGCGCGCCTTCGAAGGGGAGCGCGCGGTTCAGCAGCTCGATGCGCGCGGCCCCGCCGTCCTCGCGCAGGCGCGCATGACCGGCCGGCGCCAGGAAGGGCACGGGCACCGCGTCCACGGCGAGCGCGGGCGCCTCGTCCAGACGCACGATGCGGTGCCCCGGCGCCAGCGCGTGCCGCAGCTGGGCGACGACCTGCGCGGGCCGCAAGGGCCGGACGGTCCGCAGCAGGGTGCCGATGCGGCCGAGGGTGCTCACGCGTCGGTCTCGTGGGGCTCGTCTCGCAGCGTGAGCACGCGCGCATACAGGGAGCGCCGGGCACGCCCCGCTCGCGGGGCCAGGGCAGCCGCGATGTCGCGGGGCCCTTCGCCGCGCGCCAGACCCTCGCGGATCGCGACGTCGATCTCGTCGTCCGCCATGGTGTCTCCATCGTCCGGCGCACCGCCGACCACGAGAGTCACCTCTCCGAGCACCTCGCCCGCGAAGCGATCCGCGAGCTCGGAGAGCGTTCCCCGCGCGACCTCCTCGTGGAGCTTGGTGAGCTCGCGCGCGACACACGCCGGTCGGTCTCCCAGGCGCTGGGCCAGCACCTCGAGGGTGGCCCGCAGGCGGCGCGGCGATTCGAAGAGGACCAGCGTCTCCGGGCGGCTCGCGTAGCTGTCGAGCAGCCGGTCACGCGCCCCGGCCTTGCGGGGCAGGAAGCCGAGGAAGCCGAAGGGCTGCGGGGGGAGACCCGAGACCGCCAGGGCGGCGAGCACGGCCGAAGCCCCGGGGACGGCCTCGACCCGATGCCCCGCCTCGACGGCCGCCGCCACCAGCCGCTCCCCCGGATCCGAGACCAGCGGCGTGCCCGCGTCGGAGACGAGGGCAACGTCCTGCCCGCGGGCCAGCACTTCGAGGGCCCGCTCGATGCGTGCACTCTCGTTGTGGGCGTGGAGGGAGACGGGTCGCGCCTCCACCCGATGCCGATCGAGCAGGACCCGGGTTCGACGGGTGTCCTCCGCGAGCACCAGCTCGGCCTCGGACAGCACGCGCAGCGCGCGCAGGGTCACGTCCTCGAGATTCCCGATCGGGGTCGCGACGACGTGCAGTGTGCCCATCGGCTCCTGTAGTCTCGTCCGGTCTCCCGGTCCCGCGGAGACCCACCCATGAGCGATCACGAGCGCGATGGCCGCCGCTCCCTCGGAGCGGCCGGCGAGGCGCGAGCCGCGCGCTTCCTGGCGCGGCGAGGGTATCGCATCGAGGCACGCAACGTCCGGCTGGACGGCGTCGAGGTCGACCTCATCGTTCGGCGCGGGCGGCTGGTGGCCTTCGTCGAGGTGAAGACCCGAAGCAGCGACGCGTTCG
>JANQSB010000070.1 GCA_028284295.1 Myxococcota bacterium
ACCTCTTCGTCCTGAGCGGGTACTACACCTCCCCCCTCGACGCCGAAGGCGCCGTCGACACCTGAAGCGACTGGTGGCGCACGGTCGTGCGCAGTGACCGGAGCCTGGGGCTGCCCCAGCGCGGTGCGTTCCCGGGGATCGGCCTGCCCGGACGGGACTTCGCGGACGGCGTGTCCCAGAGTGGACGCGAACGGAACCACCTGTTCGCGAACGCCTCCGGAGCCTCCTTCGCGGACCTTTCGGGCCTGTCGGGTCTCGACCACCCGGCCGACGGGCGCGCCGCCGCCTGGCTCGACTTCGATCGGGATGGCTGGCTCGACGTCGCCGTCGTGAACGCCAACGCGCCCTTCCTCCAGCTCTTCCGGAATCAGCTCGGGGACCGCCGCCGGCACGGAGACCAGCGCTTCGTCGTCGTGCGTCTCGAGGGGGCGAATCGGGGCCCGGAGCCAGCCACCGATCGATCGAACCGGGACGGCGTCGGGGCGCGCGTGGAGGTTGTTCTGGACGGCGCTCGGATCGTCCGGGAACGGCGCATGGGCGAGGGCTTCGCAGCCCAGAACTCGGCGGACCTCCTGGTCGGAATCGGCGATCGGGCGCGCGCGGTCTCGGTCCGCGTGCACTGGCCCTCGGGCGCCCTGCAGGAGACCGCGGAGCTTCCGGCCGGAAGCGTGGCGCTCTTCCACGAGCCGGAGCCGGGATCCGCAGGCGTGGTCGAGCGAGCGCCCTATCGGATGTCGGCCGCCGGGACCGACCCCCGCCCGCCGGACTTCTCGGATCCGCCAACGAGCGCGCCCCGACTGCGGCTACCTTCGACACGGGGCGCGGGCGACGAGCACGCGGGCGACGGGGCGGCGCTGCGTGTCCTGACGACCCTGGCCACCTGGTGCGAGGCCTGCCGGGACGAGCTCCCCGAAGTCGCGATCCTGAGGGACTCCTTCCCACCCGAGCAGGTCGAGCTCTACGGCGTTCCGGTGGACCCGGACGACTCGAGCGCCGCGCTGGCAGCCTGGGGGCGTCAGCACCGGGCGCCGTACCGGCTACTCGCCGAGCTGCCGCTCGAGGAGCGTGCGCGGGTCCAGGCCTTCGTCGAGGCGACCCTCCAGCGCGATGCGATTCCGGCCACCATCGTCACGGACCGCGAGGGTCGGTTGCTGTCCGCGGGCTGGGGCGTGCCGACCCGCTCGAAGCTGCGGGCCCTGCTTCAGCGAGCCGGAATCCAACGCGAAGGCGGCAGCTGAGGAGAGAGCTCCTCGAGCAGCACCCACAGCGCCAGCGCGCTCGCGTGCGCGTCCGACCGCTCCCGATCGGGCCGTGCCGAGAAGCCACCGTCGGGACGTTGCAGTCGCACCAGCTGGTCGATCCACACCCGTTCGACACGGCTCTCCGCACCCAGGTAGTGGAGCATCGCGAGAGACTCGATCCACAGATCGGTGGGGGTCTCGAACTCCCGCGCCAGCCCATCGCGACGGGAGGCCAGGTCCACCAGCCGATCGACGATCGCGGTCTGGACCGGCGCGAGGGTCAGCGGGTCGACGCAGCCGTTCTCCAGCGTCCATTGGGCGGCGAGCGCCGCGTGCGTGAGCGCATAGCCGCCCGTCTCTCCGGCACGCCGGAGCACTTCCAGCCAATTCGAAGGCAGGGGGATCCGCCCACAATGCAGGGCGCTCGCCGTGATCCGATCGACGACGGTCGGCAAGGCTGCGATGGCCGCGGCCTCGATCTCGGCGTCGGGATCGACGAGGCGACGGTAGACGGCGGCGAGCGCGGGACGCTGTCCGCCGTCCGGTACCTCGTGCAGCGCCAGTCCGGATGCCGTGCGCAGCTCGAGGCCGAAGCGTCGGTGCAGGTAGCCGAAGAGGTTCGCCCAGCCGGGGTCCACGTCCACCACCCGCGTCTCGAAGAACGCGACGGTCCGGTCTCTCGCGGTCGCCAACGGATCCGGCGTGCAGGCCGTACTCCAGACGACGGCCCAGAACGCGAGGGGGACCCCGAGGAGGACGAGGGCAGACCTCCCGCCAGGCTCGGAACGCCCGCGCAGCCGCAGGACTCTCGAGCTAGCAGGGTGCTGAAGAACCCGCTCCCGTCGCGATGCGCGCGCCTCTCCGCCGATCTCCGCGTTGCGAAACCTTGCTGTACGCCCGTACAGCGGTGCTTTCGCGCCTTGATCTCGACGAAGATCCACGCACCTCGCTCGGTCCGGGGTTCTTCAGCACCCTGCTAGCGCCGGCGACCGGTCGCCGCGACGGCGAGCAGCGAGAGGCCCAGGAGCACCCCGCTCGTCGGCTCCGGGACGGTGACGTTCAACGTCCAGGTCGAGTTGTAGCCATCGGGTCCGAGGCTGCGACCCCAGAAGCTGTAGTCGTCGACGTCCTGGTCCATCACGCTCTGCTCGCCGAAGAGGACCGCCGCCTCTTCGCCGCCGGAGGCGCTCGAGCAGATGAAGCCCGAGCAGCCGTCGTTCGACAGCGCCTCGAGGTCGAAGGCGATGCTGGCGTTGATGACGGCGTCACCGGTGCCGGCCAGGATGCCGAGGTCGTTGCGAGCACCCGAGAACTGCTGCGATGCGGAGCTGGTGTTGGAGGGGTTCGCCGACTGACTGGTCGGAGTGGCCGAGAAGTTGTACGGGCTTCCGTCGACGGTGGTCAGGAAGGTGGTGATCTCGGCGCTGCCGTTGTCCTGGGTTCCCACGGCGGACAGGGTGCCGTCCCCGTTGAAGGCGAACAGGCCCAGGGCGCTCTGCGTCAGGTCCACCGTCCAGGAGTCGTTCACCCCGTCCACGTCGATGTTGATGGTGATGTCGAGGTCGACGCTCCGCTGGATCCAACGGTCCCCGCCCTGACCAACGTCGGCCCCGCCGTCGTCGGCCGCCACGACGGCGTCGATCGTGAGGTTCGTCGAGGTCGATCCGTCGCCGACGAGGTTCGGCGAGACGCCGCCGCTGGCACTCGACGACGCTCCCCAGTCGTCACTCGTGCCGGCGCCGTTCTGCGCGCAGGCGCTGCTCTCGTTGGTGTTGTTGGAGGTGCCGTTCGCACAGCCGCTGTTGTCGGAGGCGACGGACACGGTGATCGAGGCTGCCCAGGCCGAAAGGGGGGCAAAACCCACCAGGCAACCGATCGACACCAGAACGCACAGAAGTCGCATCTGAATGATCCCCTTCCCAAGTTTCGAGGCCGAAGCCCGAAAGCGGATGCCGGTTCAGCGCCGGTCACCCACAGATCTGGCGAACGGAATGTGCAAGACGCATACCGGTGTAGCCTTCTGCACTGCTCGTGCGTGAAACCGTACTGGGTGCGTTCTCGAATCCACTTTCGGCTCGAGTGCCTGGAAGCGAAGGAAAACAATGGGGGCCGATAGGGAAGACGATTTCCCATGACTCGGGTTCACGCAGGTCGCTCGACGCCGAACGCGATGCATGAAGAGCGCTAACGCGAGGCCGGCGACGGCAACACCACCGGGTGATCGACGCGCTGGCACAGCTCTCCCTGGCAGACACCGAAGACGGCGACCACCGGATCGGGATGCTCCGGCACCGGGCCGCGCCGCCGCGGGAGATCGAATTCGAGACGCCGTTCTGTGTGGACGCTGGGCTCGAGCCGGGCCGACGCGCCGACCTCCAGACGCGTGGGGAACTCGAGCGCCAGGGTCCAGGGGGCTCGCGGCTGGATCGAGGCGCGAAGACCGTCGGAAGTCGACGACACGCGAGCCTCGTAGCGTCGCTCGCGGAAGGTCTCGGCCGGAGCGACGGCTTCCTCCCGACAGCCCGCCAGGGTGGACGCGGCGAGCAGCCCCGCCATGGCCCACCGCGCGACGCGCTGGCTCCGTCGTCCCCACACCTCCACAAGGTGCCACACCGGGCCACGCGCGAGTCGACTCCGGAGACGCACCCGCTCGCGGAGGGCGTCCCGATCAGACGACCGTCCAGCCTCCGTCGACCGGGATCGAGATGCCCGTCGTGAAGCTCGAGGCGTCACTGGCCAGGTACAGCACCGCGCCGATCAGCTCGCCGGGGCGGCCCGGGCGGCCCATGGGCGTGCGGTTGCGCATCCACTTCTGGCTTCGCTCGTCGGCGAACATGTCGGCGGTCATCTCGCTGGCGAACCAGCCGGGGGCCACCGCGTTGACGCGGACGCCACGCCGCGCCCATTGGGCGCCGAGCTCGCGGGTCAGGTTGATGACCCCTCCCTTCGAGGCCGCGTAGCTCGCCTGGGGGACCTGACCGCTCCCGACCAGCCCCAGCATCGACGCCACGTTGACGATGGCGCCCCGCTCCTGGGCGAGCATCACGCGCCCGAAGCGCTGACAGCAGACGAAGAGCCCGCGCAGGTTGACGGCCACGATCCCGTCCCAGCACTCGAGCGTCTCGTCCTCGGCGGGCACCACCTCGGTGATCCCCGCGTTGTTGACCAGCACGTCCACGCGACCGAACGCGTCGCGGGTTCGCGCGACGAGCGCGTCCACCGACTCCGGATCCGTGACGTCGCAGGCCACGGCCAGGCTCTCACAGCCACGAGCGGCGAGAGCCTCGGACAGCTCCTCGAGTCGGTCGAGGCGCCGGGCCGCCAGCACCAGGCGAGCGCCCGAGCCCGCGAGACCCTCGGCGAGATCGGCACCGATCCCCGCCGACGCTCCGGTCACCACCACGACCCGGCCGGACAGCGAGAAGAGCGCTCCCGGAGAGCCGGGAGCAAGGGCTCCTTCCGCGCTCATGCCCCGGCGGCTCGGCGGGCCAGGGTGCGCTCGATCCAGCGCTGGTAGAGCTCGGCCGGCTGGGCACCGACGATCACGGCCTCGTTGCCGTCGAGGCGCACGGCCGGGACGCCGGTGGCACCCAGTCGCAGCGCCTCCTCGTGGTCGGCCTGCACCTGCTCCAGAAGCTGCGACTCGCTCCGCGCCTCGAAGCCGTCGGGATCGAGCTCGAGCTCTTGCCACAGCTCGCGCAGGACCGGTTCGCGACTGATGTCCCGGTTCTCCACGAAGTACGCGTGAAGCAGCCGCTCGTGCATGCGGCGGAACGGCTCGCGGCCGAGTCGGGCGGCGGCCTTGGCCACGGCGTGGGCGGGAACGCTGTGGCTGGGCGGCCCCTCGTCGCCCTGCCACACCCGGAACTGGCCGGCGTCGGGCTCCGAGCCGATCCGCTGCCAGTTCTCCGTGTAGCGGCGGAACTTCTCGAGGGCCCGATCGGCGTCCTCGGGGCTCGCAGGCTCCGGACGCGGGTGCGGGCGCAGCAGGTAGCTCTTGAACTCGAGCTCGACGCGCCCTTCGTACTCCTGCTCGAGTCGCCGCAGCCGGTGGTCGGCGTTGACGCACCAGGGACAGAGGTAGTCGGAGTAGACGATGAAGCGGAGCAACGGCGACATGCTCTTCGCTTCAGGAGGCGGTCAGGGCCCGGTAGGCCCCGCCGCAGTAGACCAGCGGCTCCCCTCCCCGCAGCACCGCCGCCTCGATCTCGCCCACGTAGATCCAGTGGTCGCCCGCCTCGTGCGCCGCCACCACGCGACAGTCGAGGCTGGTGATCGCGCAGCGGATGAGCGGGGCACCCGTGGGCCCCTGATCGACGTCGACTCCGTCGAAGCGGGACCACTCGTCCTTCTTGGAGGCGAACTTGTTGGAGAGATCCTCCTGCCCCTGGGCCAGCAGGTTGACGGCGAAGCAGCCGCCCCGCTCGATGACGCCCAGGGTGTTGGCCTTCTTGTCGAGGCAGACGAGGAGCAGCGGCGGATCCACACTGAGCCCGGCGAAGTCCGTCACCGTCATGCCGTGCACCTGCTCGCCCGCTCGGGCCGTGAGGATCCCGACCGCGCCGGCCCGGGTCGCGAAGGCCGCCTTGAACTCGTCCGCGCTGATCGCCAATGTGCAGCTCCTCTTCCGATCGGAAAAGCGATTCTATCGCCCGCCGGGCCGACCTGCCGCGCGTCCGCGCGGTATACTCCGCGCCCGTCGGAACCCGAACAACCCGCATCCCCGGAGTCGCACCCATGTCGAAATCCCAGTCCGAAAGGCTCGAGAGCACCGCCCGCGAGCTCGTCGCCCCCCAGAAGGGAATCCTCGCTGCCGACGAGAGCACCGGCACCATCGGAAAGCGCTTCGCCACCATCAACGTCGACTCGACCCCCGAGACCCGACTCGCCTACCGCGAGGGCATGTTCTCGACCGAGGGCCTCTCCGAGTTCGTGAGCGGTGTCATCCTCTACGACGAGACCCTGCGACAGGAGACGAGCTCCGGGAAGACCATCCCCGAGCTGCTCAGCGAGCGCGGCATGATCCCCGGCATCAAGGTCGACACCGGCGCCAAGGAGCTCGCCTTCTGTCCGGGCGAGAAGGTGACCGAAGGCCTCGACGGCCTGCGCGATCGGCTGGTCGAGTACGTGGGACTCGGTGCGCGCTTCGCCAAGTGGCGCGCCGTCATCGCCATCGGCGACGGCCTGCCCAGCGACACCTGCATCGACGTCAACGCCCACGCCCTGGCCCGCTACGCGGCGCTGTGCGTCGAGAACGGCCTGGTGCCGATCGTCGAGCCCGAGGTCCTGATGGACGGCGCCCACGACATCGAGACCTGCTACGAGGCCACGGTCCGCACCCAGCGGGCGGTCTTCGCAGCGCTCGCCGTGCAGCGCGTCCCGCTCGAGCAGATCCTGCTCAAGCCCAACATGGTCCTGTCGGGCACGGATTGCCGCGAGCAGGCGAGCGTCCACGAGGTGGCGGTCCAGACGATCCGCTGCCTGAAGAACGCGGTGCCGGCCTCGGTGCCCGGGATCGTCTTCCTTTCCGGCGGGCAGAGCGACGAGCTGGCCACCGCTCATCTGAACGAGATGAACCGGATCGGCGGCTTCCCGTGGGAGCTGAGCTTCAGCTACGGCCGCGCCCTGCAGGCCCCGGCGCTGAAGGCCTGGTCGGGTGAGCAGGCCAACATGGCCGCCGCCCAGGCCGCGCTGCACAAGCGCTCGCGGCTGAACGGGCTGGCGCGCTCCGGGGACTACCGGGACGAACTCGAGGCCGCCTGAGGCGCGAGCCCGGTCCCACGCGCGTCGTCAGAGC
>JANQSB010000071.1 GCA_028284295.1 Myxococcota bacterium
GCCTCTTCGGGCTCAAGGTCACACGGGAGCGCAACCCGTCGGGACCCGACGACGCCGGCCGCGCCATCGGCTTCGGGGTCGATCACGTGGTGAGTCGCAGCGTGCGCGACAGCGCGGCGATGCTCGACTGGACGGGCCGGCCGGAGCCCGCCTCTCCCTACGCTTCGCCCGCGAAGGCGCGGCCCTATCTCGAAGAGATCGAGACGGAACCCGGTCGCCTGCGGGTCGCCTTCTCGACCGAGACCCCGAGCGGGAGGCCCGTCGATCCCGAGGTGGAGGCCGCCACCAAGGAGACGGCCGCACTGCTCGAGAGTCTGGGGCACCACGTCGAGGAGCAGGGGCTCGAGGTCGACTATCGGGCGCTCTACAAGGCACAGGGCATCTGCTCCGCGGCCAACGCCGCGGCCAACTACGCGGACCTGGTATCACGCATCGGCCGGGAGCCCGGGGAGGAAGAGCTCGAGCCGCTCACCTGGGCGGGCATCCGCAACGGCCAGAAGCTCTCCGGCGAGCGCGTCTTCGCGGCCTGGCGGCGGCTGCGGGTCCTGAACCGGCAGGTGCTGCAGCTCTTCGAGCGCTTCGACGTCTTGTTGACCCCGGTGATGGGGACGCCGCCACCAGCCGTCGGTCACATCGACCCGGTCCGCCTGGAGCCCCGCGAGGTCGCCCGGCGCCAGGCCCGGGCCTTCCCCTTCACGCCGCCCTTCAACTTCACGGGGCAGCCCGCCATGTCGGTGCCGCTGATGGAGAGCAGCGAAGGCCTGCCGATCGGGATGCAGCTCGCCGGTCGCTACGCGGACGAAGGAACCCTCTTCCGGCTGGCCGCCCAGCTGGAGACCGCGAGGCCCTGGATCGATCGCCGGCCCCGGGTCTGGGACTGACGCGACCGCGTCCCCCGGGCACCAGGCCCGGGAAGGGCAGCGAGAAAGCTAGAAGAAGCCGATGTACGCGAAGGCCAGGATCTGCACCCCGATCCCGGCGCACACGATGAAGAAGATGCGAGCCATCAGGTCGTCGGGCTCGTAGGACTTCGCCATGCCGCTTCCTCCCTACGGGGAGGAGCTGCAGGAGGCGTGCCGGAGGAGGGGCGGCTCAGTTCCCGCTCGCACCCCGTTCTGGGGCGAAGCGTCCCTCGTCAGCCGTAGGCGATCCCGGGGAGCCACACCACCAGATCCTCGAACACGAAGATCAGCGCGAGCCCGAGCAGCTGCAGCAGGATGAAGGGGACGACTCCCCGGTAGATGGTGGGGACGTCCACCTCGGCGGGCGCCACGCCCTTGAGATAGAAGAGCGCGAAGCCCACGGGTGGGGTCAGGAACGAGGTCTGCAGACAGACCGCGAACAGGACCGTGAACCAGACCAGGTCGAAGCCCAGTCCCTCCACCACCGGAGCGACCAGGGGCAGCACCACCAGGGTGATCTCGATCCAATCCAGGAAGAAGCCGAGCAGGAAGGTGAAGAAGAGGATCGAGATCAGGATGCCGGTCGGCCCGAAGGGCAGCGCCAGGAAGGCGCGTTCGATCAGCTGATCGCCACCGAGTCCGCGCAGGACCAGCGAGTAGGCGGTCGCCCCGACGAAGATGCCGAAGATGAAGCCGGTGGTCCGGCTGGTCTCCGCCATCACCTCGCGAAGCACCGATCCGTCGAGTCGGCGACGGGAGGAGGCGAGCCCGAGCGCGCCGGCCGCCCCGACCCCGGCCGCCTCCGTGGGCGTTGCGACTCCGAAGAAGATGCTGCCCAGCACCGCGAGGATCAGCCCGGCCGCGGGGAGCACGGACTGGAGGACGTCCAGGACGACGCGGAGGTCCACCGGTGCTGCGGACTCCGGGACCGGAGCGACCTCGGGGCGCAGCGTTGCATAGACGAGGATGTAGGAGACGTAGAGCAGGCCGAGCAGCAGCCCCGGGAAGAGAGCTCCCAGGAAGAGATCGCCCACCGACATCGCCAGACGGTCGGCCATCATCACCAGCATGATGCTCGGAGGGATGAGGATGCCGAGGGTTCCCACCGAGGCGATGGTCCCGGCGGCGAGGGTCGGGCGATAGCCGCGCTCGAGCATGATGGGCAGGCCGAGCAGGGCGAGCAGGACCACGGATGCACCGATGATCCCCGTCGATGCGGCCAGCAGCACGCCGATCACCGAGACCGTGACGGCCAGCCCCCCGCGCACCCGACCGAAGAGGCGCGCGAAGTTGGTCATCAGGTCCGCGGCGACACCGGAGCGGTCGAGCATCAGCCCCATGAAGACGAAGAGGGGGAGCGCCACCAGCACCCAGTTCTCCATCAGGCCCCAGATGCGGTCCACACTGAGGGAGGCGTAGAGCCAGTCGACACCGAGAGGAATCCCGAAGTCGACCTCCAGCACGATCGCCAACGCGGTGAACACGACGGCCAGCCCGCCCAGCACCCACGCTACGGGAAAGCCCGTGAAGATGAGCCCGATGAAGGCAGCGAACATGAAGACGACGAGGACGTCGTTGGCGGCCACTCAGCCTCCCGCGTCGTCGCCGCCGGGAGCGTCGGGCTCCGGGGCACCGAAGAGGAAGGAGCACACGCGCAGCAGCCGGGCGCCGGCGGCCAGGGCCAGGAGGGCGAAGCCCGCCACCAGCATCGACTTGATGGCCCAGCGGAAGGGAAGTCCGCCCGGTGCGGCCGAGACCTCGGCCTGACGCCACGACGAGGCGACGAAGGGCAGCGCGAACCACAGTACCAGCGCCGCGAAGGGAAGCAGCAGGAGCAGGGTCCCGTAGAGCTCGACCCACGCGCGTCCGCGGGGCGAGAAGCGGTCGCGCAGGAAGTCGACCCGGATGTGGTCGTCCGAGACGACCGAGTAGCCCAGAGCCAGGAGGAAGCCGGTGGCGTACAGGTGCCACTGGATCTCCTCGAACTCGATGCGCCCCTCCCCGAACGCGTAGCGGAGCACCACGTTCAGGACGACGACGACGAGGAGCACCAGCCAGAGCCAGGACGACCAGTCGCCGATCCGCTGCACGAACGCGTCGAGGCGCCTCGAGAGTCGCGTGTGGGGAAGCTCGTCCAAGAGAGGGTCCAGGTCCGAATCGGGAGGGCGCCCGGCTCAGAAGTCGCGCGGCAGGTAGCCGACCGTCTTCCAGCCGTCGTAGCTCCGGGAGAAGTCCTGCTGGGCGGCCAGCACCCGTGCGAAGGTGGGATCCGCGCGCGACTGCTCCTCGAGGATCTCGCCGGTGATCCGCGCGAGCTCGCGCAGGATGGGGTCGGGGAGGGTCCGCACCTCGATCCCCTCACCTCGCAGCTCTTGGAGGACCGGCCCCTGCAACGCCTCGGCGCGAGCCAGGTTCCGGGTGACCCCCGCCGTGCAGGCCGTCTCGATGGTGGCCCGTCGCATCGGCGAGAGCTCGCGCCAGCGCTGCGGATCGACGACGAGGTGCGCCGCCGTGAAGGGCTGGTGCCAGCCGGGGAAGTAGTTGAAGCCCGCGACCCGTCCGAAGCCCAGGCGCTGGTCGACCGCGG
>JANQSB010000086.1 GCA_028284295.1 Myxococcota bacterium
CACTCAAGTCGGATCCTCCGCCTGCAAGCTGTGCAGGAACTCGTCGATGGCCGCGACGACGGCTTCGGGTCTCTCCACCTGGACCCAGTGCCCGCAGTCCTCGACCCGGACGAGGCGGGCGTCGGGAAGCCCTTCGGCCAGGATCGTCGAGGCCCGCGGACCCATGGGATCCCGGTCTCCGACGATCAGCAGCACGGGGCACTCGATCGCCGCCAGTCGCGGCGTGAGCGGGTCCTCGTAGAGGCTGATCAGGGTGCGGGTGACCCGCGCGATGCCGGCGGGGTCGCCACGAATCCGCTTGTCACTCGCCGCTCCGTAGATCGCACGGACGAGCCCCGACAGCCCCTCCTCCTCGCCGGCGCGCGCGATGCGCTCGTACCAGCGGGCGGTCTTCTCGTTGCACTGGCTGGCGGTCCCGATCAGGACCAGCCCCGCGACGCACTCGGGATGCGCGAGCGCCGTCGCCATCGACACGATGCCGCCCATGGAGTGGCCCACCAGGACGGCCGGCCGGCCCTCGCCGTTCCGGACCACCGCTGCCACGTCGGCTGCCAGATCCTCGCGCCGGTAGGGCCCCGGAGGCGCGTCGGACTCGCCGTGGCCCCGCTGGTCGAACCGGAGGACGCGGCCTCGCCTCGCCAGCGCGGGGAGCAAAGCGTCCCAGATCTCCAGTCGGTCGACCAGCCCGTGCAGGCAGACGAAGTCCGGCGATCCCTGTCCCGAACGACCCGCTCGAAGGGAGTGCCCCCCGACCTCGAGGCGTGTGAAGATCTCTTCCGCGCCGCCCGGCTCCATTGCACCGAGCGTACGACACCCCGGCCCCCTCAGCCGCGGGGCTCGACCTGCCCTTCGGTATCGAAGCGCGGGTCCTTCTCCCAGGGGATGACGTCGGCGGTCGCGCAGAGGTGATCGAGCAGTCTTTCGCGATGCTCTGCGAGCACGTCGCGGTGGGCGGGATCGCCCGCGAGGTTCACGCGTTCGTGCGGATCCGCCTGCCGGTCGTAGAGCTCGTCGCTCTCGTAGAGGCGGCGGCAGTAGGTGTAGCGCTCCGTTCTCAAGCTCATCACGCGGCCGTTGGTGACCGGCTGCTCGTTCTGGACGGCCGCCTTCAGGTCGTAGGGAAAGGGCGCCTGCTCGAAGAGGTGGCTCTCGTCCAGCCGGAAGCCGCCTTCGCTGAAGGCGGCTTCACGATGGGGAAGAGCCGGGTTCGAGAGGAGCGGGACCAGACTGCGACCGAAGTGCGAGTAGCCGGCCTCGACGCCAGCCAGCTCGAGCACCGTCGGCACCAGGTCCACGAGCTCGACGAAGCCCTCGGCATGTCCCCCTTCCACGCCGTCGGGCGTCGCGATCACCAGGGGGTTGTGGAGCAGGCACTCGTGCTGGCCCGACGGCCACTTCTCGATCAGCCCGAAGTCTCCCAGATACTCGCCGTGGTCCGTGAAGAAGAAGGTCGTGGTCGAGGCTTCCAGGCCGGCCGCCTCCACGGCGCGGAGGATCCGCCCCAGCTGGTCGTCCACCCGACTGACCATGCCCGCATAGGTCGCGCGGATCTCCGCCCAGTCTCCGGGCGCGAGTCGCTCCGTTCCGTAGCGATCGACGAGGGCCTGCATGTAGGCCGGCTTGTCATCCCGCGAGGCCTCCAGGGGAGGCGGCATGGAGGCGCGCTCGTGCAGTGAGAACCACGGCTCTTCGACCACGAAGGGCGGGTGCGGAAACACCAGGGGCAGATAGAGGACGAAGGGCTCGGGCAGCCCCTCGGCGAGCCACTGCTCGGCGGTCCGGATCACCGCTTCGTCGAAGTCCAGTGCCACGCCCGGGGTCTCGCGCTTCCCGTGATAGAAGGCGCGCGCCAACGGATGCTCGGGCCCATAGGGCGACGGCTGGTGGATCCTCCCGGGCCGCACGGCGAACCCGAAACGGCTGGTGCTCTCCCGGGTCATTCCGCGGCTGAAGGTGTCGCCGCGAAGCCCGGCATGGGCCACGTGATATCCCTCCGCCTTGAGGAGGCGCAGCAGGTTCGGCTCGTCGGCCTGCAGCAGGTGGTCGAGGGTGCGATGCCCTCGGACGTGCGGATACCAGCCCGTGAGAAAGGAGACGCGGCTGGGAGAGCAGACCGAATGCTGGCCGTAGGCCCGGGTGAATCGCGTGCCCCGCGCGGCCAGGGCGTCGATCGCGGGGGTGTGCGCGCGCTCGTTGCCGAAGCAGCCCACCGCGTCGTAGCGCAGCTGGTCGGGAATGAAGAAGACGAAGTTGGGCCGCGTCGATCGGGGCATGAGGAGCTCCTCGAAGCAGAGCGTGGGTCGGGTATGCTCACACATCGCGCCCGACATCACGACAGAAACGAGACCCGGGACCCGGGTCGGGAGGAGTTCCCCTTGCTCGCCTACACGACGATCGGAACGAGTGACATGGACCGCGCCTGTGCGTTCTACGACGCGCTACTCGCCGAGCTCGGCGCGAAGCAGCTCTTCGGCATGGACCGCATCAAGTTCTACGGACGCTCCACGGACGAGCCGATGATCGCGCTCTGCATCCCCTACGACGAGCAGCCGCATCATCGCGGGAACGGCTGGATGATCGCGATCCCCGGAGGCTCGAAGGAAGCGGTCGACAAGCTCTACGCCAAGGCCCTGGAGCTGGGAGCGACCGACGAAGGAGCCCCCGGAGACCGCATCCCGAACGTCTTCTACGGCGCCTACGTACGGGATCTCGACGGCAACAAGCTCTGCTTCATGGAGATGAAGTTCGGCTGATCGGCGCAGCGCACCCGCCAGGGATCAGAGCGTCTTGTAGAGAGTCACGAGTCCCGACATGCGGCCGTCGAGGCTGTCCTGGCGGAAGGGCACCTCGACGTCGATGTCGTCGACGCCGTGCGACACGCGCTGGTTGTAGACGATGATGTCTCCCGCCTGGCAGTGGTCCTCGTAGGAGATCCGCTCGCCCCGCGCCTCCAGGAAGCCGCCGCCGGTCTGGAAGTCCTCGCCCTTCTGCGTGATGAGGAGGAGGCTCTGGTAGAAGGCCAGGTCGACCGTCTGGTAGAAGGCGGGGAGCACGGTGTCCTCGTGCGCGACCATGAAGCCCCCGCCGGCCGGGAAGTGGTGGATCCGGGCCGCCGTCCACATCCCGTCCTGCTCGTGATCGAGCGCGAAGTCGGAGGGCAGGTCGCCGAGCAGGTTGCGAACCTGGCACTGCACGCGGAACCACGGATGCAGTCCGTAGATGTCGTCGGACCAGAGCGGGTTGTAGAAGGTCCGCATGAAGCGAGGCCGATCGACGTTGCCGTGCCGGGCCCGCCCGATCGACCACTTCTGGAAGTTGTCGCGAACCTCGTCCTTGTGCTCGCCCGTGGTCGCGCGGTCGCGACCGACGTCGAAGTGGTCTCGCATCCGCTGACGACAGCTCCGCATGGCTTCCGGCGTGACGAGTCCCGTGATCCTCAGGAACTCGTTCTCCTTGAGCATGTGGGCGAGCTCGTCGCGACGGAGCTCGCTGACGTCGCTGGCTCGAACGGTCGCCTTCTCTACGGCAGCTGCATCGGATTCGATCGACATACCGGAATTCTCTCCCGCGCGGCGGGCTTCGGCCACCCCGACAAGGCAATATGGACGGCGGCGGCCTGCTCCTCGTCGGGCGCACCCCCCAAAGGGGCCAGAGGCCGCGGATCGGGACCCGGGAGCTGCGTATCGCCTGCACCCGAGCTGCCGCTTCCGGGTCGTCGCGCCTCGAAGGGGGCGGACTGGGACAGCCCCGGCGCCTGGCGGGAGTGACGCCGCCAGGGAAGGTCTGCACAAGGTGCAGACCCCGCAGCAAGCGAACGCGAAGCGTTCGCCAGCTACCGGATCCGCTGCCGCACGTCGTAGGTGCTGCCGACGTTGACGCTTCGAAGAACGCGCATCAGATAGACGCCGATGATCCCCAGACTGGTGAGGACCAGCCCGGAGAAGAAGCAGAGCAGCAGTACCACGGTGACCCAGCCGGGCACGGCGATGAGTCCGAGTGCGTAGCGGAACAGGTAGATCCCGCCGAGGGTGAAGCTCGCGAGGGCGACCACACCGCCGAGATAGCCGACCAGACGCAGGGGCAGATCCGAGTAGTCGAGGACCATCTGGGCGAAGTAGGTGACGAGCCCCGAGAACGAGTAGGTCGAGCCCCCATAGACGCGCGGGTCGTGCTGGATGCGCACGTTGTGGATGTTCCGGCTGACGGCGAGCAGCAGGAAGCCGACCACGGGCGTCGGGTTGCGCAGCTTCGACACGCGCTGGGCCACGTCCTGGGTCAGGATGCGGAAGCTCGTCAGCTCGAGGTCGCGAGGCATCCGGACCGTCACCCGGGCCACCGTCTTGACGAGGGCGGTCCCCAACCCCCGGATCAGCCCGTGCTCCTTGCGTTCGAAGCTCCCCATGACGACGTCCGCGCCGCTGCGGCGGATCTCCTCGAGCAGGACCCGGATCTCTTCGGGGCGGTGCTGCAGGTCGTCGTCCATCGTGACGACGAAGCGCCCCCGGGCGTGAGCCAGCCCGCAGAGGACGGCGCGCTGCTGACCGCTGTTTCGCATCAGCTGGATGAGCAGGACTCGCGGATCGTCGGCCTTCAGCTGCTGGAGGACGGTCCAGGAGTCGTCGGGCGACTGGTCGTCGACGTAGACGATCTCCCAGTGCTCGCCGACCAGCTCGCCCAGTGCGGCGCTCAGCCGGGCGTGCAGCTCGGGCAGGCCCCGCTCGCTGCGGAAGACCGGGATCACGACGGAGAGCTCCGGCCTCGGTCCCTCCTCCAGCGCGACTCCGGCAACCGGCTCAGACACCGCAGCTCTCCTCGCGCACGCAGCTGACGAGCGACCCGGCATCGAGCTGCCAACGCGACGCGAAGTCGCCGAGCTCGGCGAGACCGGGCGCCGGATCGTCGGGATCGAGGAAGGTCAGGCTGCGGGCTCCCGCGATCCCGCGGAGCCAGTCGCGCACGTCCTGCACGCGGGCGGCGCGGCCCAGGGACTCGAGGTACTCGCCGCACGCGGGGGGAAGACTCACATGCATGGGCGGGAGTGCGAGGGTCTCGTCGTCCGCGGTCTGCAGATCCTCTCCCGCCACCAGCTGGCCGTCGCGATCGTCGACGAGCCGCCCGAGGTAGTTGAGACCGAAGCGGCGGTAGAAGTCGACGAAGAGCCAGGGGCGTGGATTGAGCTCGATCACCTTCCAGGCGCCGTCCTTCGCGTCTCGAATGAACTCGATCATGAGGATGCCGCGGAAGGCCAGGGCCTGCACGACCTCGCGCGCGTGCTCCAGCAGCTCGGGGTGATAGCTGAGCCGCAGCACCGTCGCAGTGCCGAAGGGAAAGGGCTGGATCTTCTCCTTCACGCCCGTCGCGGCGAGCCGGATCCGATGCCCGGCATCGGCGTAGAGGTAGAAGGGAATCTCGTCGTGGACGGAATCGAAGGCGATCTTCTCCTGGACGAGCAGGTCGAAGCCCGCCGCGAGCTCTTCGCCGAGCCGGCTCCGCAGCTCCCCGGGTCCGTCGACGGAGAGGGCCTTGTCGCCGTCGTGCCGGGCGTAGAAGGACTGTCCGTAGTCCTTGATGGCCGGCTTGATGACGCAGGGATAGATCATCTCGTCGACGATCCGGTCCACGTCGTCCGCACTCCGGCAGTGGCGCGTGAACGGCGCCGAGACGCCGCCGGCCTCGAGGCGCTCGGCACAGGTCGCCTTGTGGAGCAGCTCGAAGGGACCCTCCTCCATCGCGGGGTCGCCGACGAATCGGAAGAAGCGAGCGAAGCGCGTCGCATTGTCGCGCAGGAAGACCAGGTTGGTGTCGCTGCTGCCGAGCACCAGCAGGCGCTCCCCGAAGCGTTCCAGCAGCGCGGCACCCAGCTCCGCGACCTCGTCGGCGGCCCGCTGCGGCTCCTCGAAGGGATTCGCGATCCGATGCACCTCGTCGAGGTGGCGCGACGCTTCGGAGTACCAGGGACCGGAACCGGACCACGAGAAGGTCACGGCGATGGCGCGAATTCCGGCAGCGGCCAGGCTGCGGACGATTCCCAGGAAGCAGACGTCGTTGCTTCTGAGCACGACCACGGGAAGGCGCTCGCTCACTGCTTCAACCACTCCCTCGTTCACTCCTTCAGGATGCGGAAGGCGAGGTGGAGGGGCAGATCGACCAGGGGGCCCATGAAGTCCGGGTGCTGGTCGAGGTGCTCGGGGCGTACCCGCAGCTCACGCAGCTCGGGCAGACTCTGGAAGCCCGCGTCCCGCAGACAGCCGAAGTAGTCCTCGAAGGTCTTGTGGACCATCTGGACGCCCAGCTGCGTGCCATCCAGACAGTGGATCTCCCCCTCGTTGCGCACGTCCCGGGCCGAGAAGTACCCGCGCCCGGAGAAGTCGAAGAAGAAGGGAGGCGCGGGATCGCGCATGAAGGGAAAGGCAGGGTGCGGCACCGCGAAGACCGCAGCGCCGCCCGGACGCAGCGCGCGACGCATCTGCCGGAGGGCCTGCGTGGTGTCGTCCGCGCTCAGGTAGTTGAAGACGAAGACCGCGATCACCAGGTCGAAAGAAGACGCTTCGACGTCGAGCTGGCGGACGTCTCCCTGGCGGTACTCGATGCCCTGCCCGAGCTCGCGTTCCTGGGTGCGGGCCAGCTCGACCATCTCGGACGAGAGCTCGATGCCCAGGGTGCGTCCCGCGCCACGCCCCTTGAGCTCGCGTGCGCAGTAGCCTTCGCCGCAGCCCACGTCGAGCACCTCGAGGCCGCTGACGTCGCCACACAGCTCGAAGACGGCGGGCCGACCCGTGAAGTCGGACAGGGAGTTGGGCTCCCGCCGGCGCCACCGCCCCGCCTGTTCGTCGTAGAGCTGCTCGGGATCCATGGACCCGACGCGCGCCTAGCCGCGCGGATGCTCCATGCTGACGGCGCGGCTGAGCATCACGTCCCAGAAGGCCTTGCGCAGGTTCAGGGAGGAGAAGACCCCGAAGCGGATGGCCTCGCGCACGTCATGGTCCGAAGCCATCTCCTTGGTGATGTCGATCAGGTCGGCGCTGTGCTGGGCGTCGCAGTGGATGTGCAGGGAGAAGAAGTGGTAGTCGCGCGGCTCCAGCGAGGTGCAGGACTTGATGCAACGCAGCATGTAGGAGTACATCGTCGGCACGAGCAGCTCGGTACCGATTCCGATGCCTCCGATGCCGACCCCCTCCTGACGCGACTGGCACTTCTGCAGGAAGAGATCCCGCCAGACCAGCACCGTGGTCGAGGGCTTCGCCGAGCGCTCGTACTCCTCGTCCACACCCACCGAACCCGCGAAGAGCCGGAACATGTCGGTGTGCGGCATGGTCTTCAGGTCGGTGCTTCCCGGCACGCCCTTCTCTTCCTCGAGGTTCTCTCGCAGGGACGCACGGTGACGCGGCAGCTTGAGTCCGCCGATCACGCCCTCGACGTAGCTCGGGAACTCGGACCCGTAGAAGGTGTACTGGAACGCGTAGTCGCGCAGGGCACCTTCGATGTCCGGGACGTCACCCGAAGCGAGGCGCTTCAGGTAGGGATGGTGCACGGCCGGATGCTCCATGGCCTCGCGCACCAGGGCGTCGACGAACTGTTCGGGGGTCCCATCTGCGATGAGCTGCCACGAATCGAGCTGTTCCATGGTCTATAGTGGCGTCCCGACGCCATTCGTGGCGTCTCGATCCCCCGTGAGGGCGCGATGATAGCGGGGCAGCACACCTCGAACAGGTCCCGACGGGGGCACCCGGCGCTGCGCGTTCTCACCATCCTGCTCCTGCTGGGGCAGCTGGGCTCGGTGGCCTGGCTGAGCGGCCGGATCCCCTACGAGCACCTTTCGGGGGGCCCCGACGAGCCGATGCACCTGTCGATGTCGCGCACCCTGGCCGAGACCCTCGAGTGGCCGAGCTGGGACTCGCCGCGCGTCGAGCGCTACCGGAACGGCGGAAGCTACGCGACCGGACCTTCTTTCGGCTACTGGATCGAGGCTGTCCTCCTCCGCCTCACCGGCAGGGACCGGGGCTCGGGGGTCTTCCTCTTCGCCGTGATCACCTTGTGCGCCTCGGCGCTCGCCTGGCGCTCCCCGCTGGCAGGGCTGCTGTGTGCGGCGACGACGACGCCACAGCTGATCTTCCTCTACTCCTACGTGAACGCCGATTCCTGGGCGATCTTCATCGCCTTCCAGATCGGCCTCTCGATCGCCCTCCTCCACGAAGCTCCCGATCGCCCGTGGCGAGTTGCCTACTTCCTGCTGGCCGGTGCCGCATCCTTCACGGCACGACAGCACCTGCTGCCTCTCGCCTTCGTCACCGCCGCCTACACGCTGCTGGCCCTGCGCCATCAGGTCGGGGCGCTGCTGGCCCGCCGGAGCACCTGGGCCGCGATCGCTGCAGCCCTCGTGGTCGCGTCCTGGTGGCCCCTGACCAGCTACGTCGCGCACGACGACCCCTTTCTCGGCCTGACGGCGCGCCAGCAGGCCGTCGAGCACTTCGGGCCGGAGACGCCGCTGGCGCTCGGGATGCCGTGGTCGGAGCTCGATCTCGGCGAGTACACGCGGCAGCTGGCGCGCTCCGCCTACGGATACTGGGGATGGGCGATGGTGCCCCTCCCCGGAGGCTGGTACCCGACCGCGGCCCTCCTGGCCGTCGCCTGGCTGGCCGTCTGCGTCGCGGCCTGGCCCCGCTTCTCTCCTCTCTTCCTGGTCCTGCCGCTCATGAGCTTCGGGCTGATGCTCGTCTTCGCGGTCCACTACGACTATCAATGGCAGGGCAAGTACATGCTGCCCTCCTTCCTGCTCGTGTGCGGCGCCGCGGCGGGCCGTCTGGGCCAGGGGCACGGCCCCCGGCACCCGCAGCTGCGCGTGGCGATCGGCGTCGTGCTGCTCGCGACCGCCCTCACGAACGGGCTCGCCACCTCGTCGCTGTGGACCGAGCTGTCGACCTTCGATCGCACGACTCCGGATTGGAAGCGGGGTCAGATCCTCTACGAAACGGGCGACACCGGCTGGGCGCGGCACCACTTCGAGCGCTCCATCTCGCTGGGCGAGGACCGGGAGTCGTTCACGCGCATCCGACTCTCGAAGATCGCGACAGCGGAAGGGAAACACGCGGAGGCAGTCGCACACGCCCGTCGCGCCGTCGCGCTCGATCCGCAGGACCGGGCCGCCCGGAGAACGCTGGCGCGCGCCCTCGCGGCGATGCGCACGGAGATGGACGAGGAGCCGCGGGTCCCTCCCTCGGCGCCGCCGGGAGACTAGGCGAGGCGGCGCAGCGGGCAGCTGCGATACCCTCTCCACATGTCGACGCGTTGCCCGGACCCACCCCCCGTGTCCGACCGACTCCTCGAGCGGATCCCCTTCAACCGCGCCTTCATCGCCGGCAAGGAGCTCTTCTACATCTCGCAGGCGGTGCTCCGGGGACAGCTCGCGGGGGACGGGCGCTTCACCGAGCTCTGCAGCCGCTGGATGGAGGACCGCTTCGGGGCGCGGCGCGTGATGCTGACCCACTCCTGCACGGGTGCCCTGGAGATGGCGGCGATCCTCTGCGGCATCGAGCCCGGTGACGAGGTCATCATGCCCTCCTACACCTTCGTGACGACGGCCAACGCCTTCGTACTCCGCGGCGCGCGCATCCGCTTCGTCGACATCCGCCCCGACACCCTGAACCTCGACGAGGAGCGGATCGAGGAGGCCGTCAACGAACGCACCCGCGTGATCGTGCCCGTGCACTACGCCGGAGTCGGTTGCGAGATGAGCCGCATCATGGAGATCGCGCGGGCACGCGGGTTGCGCGTGGTGGAGGACGCAGCCCAGGGCGTGAACGCCACCTACAAGGACCAGTACCTGGGCACGATCGGCGACCTCGGCTGCTACAGCTTCCACGAGACGAAGAACTTCATCTCCGGCGAAGGAGGCGCCCTCGTCGTCAACGACCCCGAGCTCATCGAGCGCGCCGAGGTGATTCGCGAGAAGGGGACGAACCGGGCGGCCTTCCGCAAGGGCGCCGTCGACAAGTACACCTGGGTGGACCTCGGCTCGTCCTACCTGCCGGGCGAGCTCGTCGCGGCCTTCCTCTATGCCCAGCTGGAGGAGTCCGAGGTCATCACCCACAAGCGGCGCTCCATCTGGGCCCGCTACGAAGAAGCCCTGCGCCCGCTCCACGAGGCGGGCCTCCTCCGCATCCCGGAGTGCCCCGCGCACTGCCACCACAACGCGCACATGTTCTACGTGCTGCTGCCCACCGCCGCGGACCGCGACCGCCTCATCGAGCAGCTGGCCGAGGCGAAGGTCCAGGGGATCTTCCACTACGTCCCGCTCCACGACGCACCCTACGCGCGGAAGCTCGGGTGGGACGACGTGAAGCTCCCCAACACCGAGGACCTGGCGGCGCGGATCGTTCGCCTACCCTGCTACTTCGACCTGAGCGAAGGCGACCAGGACCGCGTGATCCGCGAGGTTCGGGAGTTCGTGGGCGCGGCCTGAGGCTCCGGTTCAGGCCGCCGGCGAGACCGGCTCGTCTCGAACCCCGTAGCCCCGCTGCGAGCTCTCCGAGCTCCGTTCCGCTCCGGCGACCCGCATCCACGAAGCGACGACCGGCGTCAGGGTCATGTCCATCGCCCACGCCGCGGCCAGGGTCAGGGCCGAGAGCCATCCGAAGCTGAAGTCGGTCGTCGATTCGGAGAGCATCATCACGCCGAAGCTCAGGCACAGGGCGACGGTCGTGAAGGTGACGGGCCGTCCGACGGCGGACAGCGCCGCCACGGCGCCCGACCGCGCGCAGCCGTGCTCGGCCGCGGCCCGCTTGAAGTGGGCGAAGAGATGGATGGTGTCGTCCACGGCCACGCCGAGCACCAGGCAGGCCACGATCGCCGTCTGTGCGTTCAGCGTGACACCCGACCAGCCGAGCACGCCGAAGAAGAACAGGATGGGGAGGGTGTTCGGGAGCAGGGCCAGCACGCCGGCGCGCAGCGAGCCGAAGAGCAGCGCCAGGGTGCCGAACACGAAGACCAGGGCGGTCGCGAGGCTCACCGCCTGCCCGTGCGCCACCTCGTCCTGGGTCCGGGCCACCAACACCGTGGCCCCGGTGACGCCGGACCGCAGGGCGAGTCCTGCATCCTGGAGCTGGCCCTCGATGCGGTCCACCAGCTTCGAGACGTCCTGGGAGTCCATCGCCGAGGTGCGGACGACGATTCGCCCCACCCGCTCCTCGGAGTCGATGAAGGACTCGACGTCTTCGGTGGGCCCGATCACGAGCAGCTGCCGGGAGAGCTCGCGCGATCGGGGAATCGCGAAGGCCTCCCGCGCGTCGTCGTGAAAGGCGCGGTTCAGGGTCTTCATGTACTCGACCAGGGAACTCGCGCCGCCGATCTCGGGCTGGGCCTCCAGCCAGGTCTGGACGCGCTCCATCTCGGCCAGGGCCGCGGGCTCGAGGATCCCGCCCGCTTGCTCTGCCTCGAAGACCACGCTGAGACCGTTCGCGCCTTCGAGATTCGCGTTGATCCAGTCGAAGGATCGCCGCACCCGGGTCTCCGGCTGGAAGGCGCTGATCGAGTCGGTTCCGATCTCGACTCGCGTGAGGCCCACCGCGGCCACGACGGCCACTCCCAGCGCCGCGACGAGGATTCCGCGTCGGTGCCCCATGTCGAAGCGACCGATCCCCTCGAGCATCGCATCGAGGCGATCGTGCCGACGCTGCCTGCGCACCCGCGAGGGTATGGGAAGAAGCGCAAGCAGCGCCGGCACGAAGCTCAGCGAGATTCCCACGGTGATGGCGACGCCGGCCGCGCAGAAGATCGCGAACTGCTGGATCGCCTGGATCGGGCTCAGCACCAGGGACAGGAAGCCGATCGCCGTCGTGAGACCGGTGAAGAGGACCGGGACGAAGACCTGATCGAGGGTGAGACGGGTGGCCTCGCGCGCGTCGATTCCCTCGTCGGCCGCGCGACGCACCACCTCGTAGTAGGCAGCCACCACGTGGATCACGTAGGCGAGGCCGACGGCGATCAGGATGGGGGGCGCCGCCATCGTCAGCACGTTCAGGCGACCGTAGACGATCGCGACCCCCGACATGCTGATGGTGATGGCGACGACCAGGGTGACCAGGGGGAGCAGCACGCCTCGCAGGGTCCGGAAGGCGACGAAGGCGACGAGCGCCATCACCACCCAGGTGGGGGGGATCACGTTGGCGGCGCTCCGCATCATCATCGTGGCCAGCTCGTCCTTCACGTAGCCGGCGCCCGTGATCCACGCCTCGACGGCACCGCGCTCCTCGTCGACGATGGCCGTGATGCGGTCCACGACACCGGACGCGGCGATCTCCGCGTCCGGCAGGGCGAGCAGCCGCGCGTTGACGAGCGCCACCCGGCCGTCCTTCGAGACGAGGTTGCCCCCGTAGATGGGGTCGTCGACCGCGCGCCGGTGCAGGGCCTGGAGCGCGGCCGGATCCCGCGGCGGCGAGTCGTAGAAGGGCGTGACGGTCAGGCGGCCGTCCTCGCTCCGGATGCTCTCGACCGTCGACAGGCTGTCGACGCGATACACGTGCTCGAGAGCTTCGATCCGCTCGCTGATCCGCTGGATGCGCGACAGGTTCCCGGTCGTGAAGACCTCCCCCATGTCGAGCGCGATCAGGACCGAGTCGCCGTTCTCGAAGAGCTCCCGGATCCGGTCGTGGTAGCGCTTCGCCGCGCTGTCGCGGGCCACCATGCTCTCGAGCGAGGTGTCCAGCTCGAAGCGCGGCTGGCCCGTCATCGGATCTATCATGGCGGCGAGAGCGGCGAGGAGCACCACCCCGAGCGCGGCAAGGACCGCGCGCGGCGATCGGATGACGGCTCGCGACACGGCAAGGCTGAGCTTCCGGTCCCATCGCGTCATTTCGGACGAGTCCTCCTCGGGCTCAGAACGGCGACTTGCGCCAGACCCGCCGGATCATCCAGGGCCGCACTCCGTTCCGCGGCGTCGGCAGGATGCTGCTGGCATAGGAAGCGAAGATCAGCGCCAGGTAGTTGCGGTGGAGCGCGGGCGCGATGGCACGGAACCACTCGAGGGCCCACAGCCCGTAGGTGAGCTTGTGGGGTCGCTTGCGGATGGCGCGCAGCACCGAGGCGGCCGCCGCCGTGTCGCTCTTGAGCGCGGTCCGGTTGAAGCTGTCGCTCGGTCGCGCCATCGGGGTGTCGACGAAGGGGAAGTAGAGGGTCGACACGTCGATGCCCCGGGTGCGGAGCTCGATGGCTGCGGATTCGAGGAAGAAGGTCATGGCAGCCTTGCTGGCCGCATAGGCGCTGAAGCGCGGAATCGGCGTCAGGACGGCCCCGGTCGAGATGTTGACGACGTGGCCGTCCTCCTGGTCGAGCATCATCGGCAGCACGGCGTGCAGAAGGCGGACTCCTCCGAAGTAGTTGACGTCCGCGAGTCGCTCGACCTCGTCGAAGCGATCGAAGGAGTCGGCGAGCTCGCGACGGGTGGACACGCCCGCGCTGTGGACCAGCACGTCGATTCCGCCGAGGGCCTTCTCGATCTCGTCGGGGAGGGCATCGACCCGCTCGGCATCGGAGAGATCGCAGGGAAGGGGAACCGCGAAGCCGCCCTCCCGGCCGATCTCCTCCGCGAGCTCGCGAAGCGCATCCTCGCTGCGCGCCAACAAGGCGAGCGCGGCACCCTGCCGCGCCGCCTGCAGGGCCGTCGCACGACCGATCCCCGACGATGCGCCGGTGATCACGATCCGGAGCCCCTGCAGCGAGCGGGCTCCCTTCACGCGAGCACTCCGGACAGGCCCTGGGGCAGGACCACGTTCTTGCCGATGACCCGTCTCTCCCGGATGTCGGCCAGGGCCTGGCCGACCTGAGCGATGCCGTAGCGACGGAAGATCCGCGGCCGCAGCGCTCCCCGGCCGTACCCGTCGAGCAGCCACTCGAAGGCTTCGTGGTATTCGGGCTGCTGGCGGATGCCGTAGCTCGCCCAGTTGAGCCCGACGACCGAGACGTTCTTGAGCAGCAGGCGATTCAAGGAGACCTGCGGAATCGTGCCGCTCGCGAAGCCGAGGGTCACCAGGCGCGCTCCCCAGCGAACCCGCTTCAGCAGGCAATCGGTGAAGGTGCCCCCGACCGGGTCGAGAACGACATCCGCCAGGGCCTCCGCGGGCGGGCGCTCGTCGCCCTCGAGTTCCTCGGCGCCGAGGACTTCGTCCGCCCCCGCTTCCTTCGCGGCCATCTGCTTCTCGGCGCTCGACGCGACCGCCAGCACCCGGGCGCCGAGAGCCTTGCCGATCTGGATGGCCGCCAGGCCGACTCCACCCGCCGCGCCGGCGACCAGCAGGGTCTCACCGGCCTCGAGCCGGGCGCGGATCGCGACGGCCGCGTACGCCGTCGGATAGGCGATGCAGAAGGCCGCCGCCTCGTCGAAGGGCATGCCGTCCGACATCCGGTACGAGAAGCCGGGCGGGACGACGGCGTACTCCGCCGCGCAGTTGAGGCCGCAGACCCCGAACACCCGATCGCCGGGCCGGAAGCCCTCGACGCCGTCCCCGATCTCGGTGACGACGCCGGAGAACTCGCCCAGGGGGGTGTAGGGAAGCGGCGGATCGACGTGGTACTCCCCGCGGAGCATCGCCAGGTCCTGGAAGCCGCAGCCCGCCGCCATCACCTGCACCTTCATGGCGTGGGGGACGACCTCCGGGACGCCGATGGAGCGCGTCCGGATGTCCCGCCCCAGAGGTGTCTCGATGACTCTCGCAGCGTTCATCCGGTTGCTCGCGGTCACATGGCCTCCGTGTGCGCTGTTATGTCGGGTGACGGCGCGAAGGTATGGGAGCCTGAGCCGGAAGACTGTTACCGGGTTCACAGCGGGGCCCGTCGCCTAACGCCAGCGCCGCAGCCCCCATCGAACTGTCAACCAGGCAACACCCGGATGTCGGGCTCCAGGGCCCCGAGCTCGGCCGCGGTACAGTCGGAGAGTGACCCCGGAACTCGACTTCAAGACCCCCGCCAACGTGGCGGACCCCTTTCCCCTCTACCGCTGGCTGCGCGAGCACGACCCGGTCCACTGGAGCGAGGGCCTGAACGGCTGGGTGGTGAGCCGCTACGCGGACGCCGTCGAGATCTTCAATCGCCCCGCCGACTTCTCGTCCGACCGCTTCCGCAAGCTCGACGCTCGCTATGCGAGCCAGCGGGAGGAGGTCCGTGCGGTCGCCGACGTGCTCGGCGACTGGCTGGTCTTCCGCGACCCCCCGGACCACACCCGGCTGCGCGCCCTGCTGCAGAAGTCCTTCACGCCCCGGCACCTGGAGAAGAGCCGCGGCCGGATCCAGTCGATGGTCGACGAGCTGCTCGACGCGGCGACCGAACGCGAGGAGTTCGACTTCATTCGCGATTTCGCCTTCCCCCTGCCGGCCTCGGTGATCGCCGTCCTGCTCGGCGCCGACGCCAGCGATCTCGACTCCATCAAGGGCTGGTCGGACAAGCTGGCTGCCTACGTGGGGGGCTCGGTGCTGCCCCAGGACAACTTCCAGGCGGCCCGCGAAGGATTGGACTGCATGGTCGACTACTTCGGAGCGCTGCTGCGCGAGAAGCAGCGCCGTCCGGACGACGGACTCATGAGCCTGATGCTGCGCGCCGAGCACGAGGGCGACTCCCTCTCGCCCGAGGAGGTCGTCTCCAACTCCGTGCTGCTCCTCTTCGCCGGACACGAGACGACCACCAACCTGCTGGGGAACGGCGTCCACCACCTGCTGCGCAACGAGGAGGCGCTCCACGCCGTGCAGACCGGGGGCGCGCGGGTCGAGGACGCCGTGGAGGAGCTCCTGCGCTACGACGGACCCGTCACCGCGACCACGAAGATCGCCACCCGGGACCTCGAGTGGAGGGGTGCGAAGATCGAGCGGGGGCAGATGGTCTTCCCCGTCATGTCGTCCGCCAACCGGGACGAGTCCGTCTTCCAGCGCCCCGACGAGCTGATCCCGGACCGGCGCCCCAACCGCCATCTGGCCTTCGCCTACGGCATCCACTTCTGTCTGGGTGCCCCGCTCGCGCGGCTGGAGGCTCAGCTGGCCGTCGAGACCCTGCTCCGCCGCTTCCCGCGCATCGCGCCGCTCGAGGCCCCGCCGCGCTGGAAGCCGCAGCTGATCCTGCGCGGCCTCGAGACCCTGCCGCTTCGCCTCGAGGGCTGAGGAAGCTCCTCGATTCGCGGTCGGTCGAGCGCGCTGGACGACCTTGTCAGCAGCCCGGGGCTAGGCGAGGCTCGAAGTGATGGTGCTGCTCGCCCTCGCCGCGATCGCGGGCTTCGGGCTCCTGGCCCTGCGCTTCGCGCCCGAGCGACCGGGCGCGGCTCTCTTCCTGGGAGGCAGCGCGGCCCTGTGTACGAGCTACGTCCTGGCTCTGTCGGGACTCGCGCTGGCCGGTGTCCAGCTCGTCTTCTGGATCGGCGTGGCCGCGCTGCTCTGGAAGCTCGTCGTCGCTCGCGCAGCGACGCTCGGGTTCCTCCTCTCTCCGCCGTTCTGCGTGCTCGCGGCGACCGCCGCCGCCCATGCGGCGCTCTTCGCGGAGGCCGAGTACCACTACTTCGACGGGTACGCACAGTGGGGGATGCTGACCCGGGAGCTGCTCTCGACAGGCGAGCTCCCCGACCTGGCGGGCAACTCCCGACGGCCGAACGCCCCACCCGGCCTGGCGTTGTGGCATGCCCTGGTCTGCGTGCCGACGGGCAGCGGCCTGCGCGAGGGTGCCGTCTACTTCGCCCACTTCCTCCTGCTCGCCCTGGGCGTCGCACCGATCCTCGACGGGCTCAGCTGGAGACGGCCGCACTGGATCGCGCTGCTGGTCACGGCGCTTCTCTACTGGTTCGCGACCCTCGGCCAGGGGGTGGCCGCCCTCCTGGCCGACGCACCGCTCGGTGTCTTCTTCGCGGGAATGCTCGTGGTGTACCTGGGCGGGAGCCGCCGCCCCACCGACCTGGCGCCCCTCGTGCCGTCACTCTTCGCGATCTGTCTCCTCAAGGAGTCGGGTGTCTTCTTCGCGGGGAGCTTCGCGCTCTTCGCCGTAGTCGACAGCCTGCGCCTGGACAGCGGAAGCTGGCGGACTGCCGCCCGACGACTCTCCCAGGAGCGGGCGGTCGCCGGCGGGGTCGCGCTCGCGCTGCTGGCGCCCGCGCTCGCGGTCGGAAGCTGGCAGCTCCGGATCGCGCTGTCCCCCGAGACGGGCCGGGGCGCGAACGCCTGGAGCACGGGCGGGCGCGTCGTCGCGAGCTCCGACTCCGATGCCGAGCGGGACGCCGAGGTCCGGCAGCGCTTCCGGATCGCCTTCGAGCAGGTGCCCCTGCGCCGGCTGGCGGTGTCCGAGCGGATCAACGCGTTCAATTGGAGCTACTTCGATCAGCACCGCTCGCAGCCCGGAATGGCAACCCGCGGATGGCTGCTCGCCTTCTTCATGGCGACGGCTCTCGCGGCCGTGATCGCCGACCGGCGCAGTCGCCTGACGGTGGTGCTGCCCTCGGCCGCGCTGCTGCTCGCCGTCTTCGGGGTCTACGAACTCGTCCTCGTTCGCCTCTACCTGACGGGCGGCGAGCGCGGCCCCCTGCTGTCCTCCTTCGTCCGCTACACGAACACGATGCTCTTCCCGATGTTCCTGGTGGCGACGGCCTGGTTCGCACCCGTGCTGGCCGGGGCGAGGCGTCGGACCTGGCAAGCGGGCCTGCTCGGCCTCGGCCTCGCCGCGCTGCTCTACTGGGAGCCGCCGCTCGTCGAGCCGATGCTGAAGCCCCGCGAGCCGCAGCCCTTCCGGGCCGCCGTCCGCGACCCGGCGGCCCGGGTCGCGGAGGTCATGGCGCCCGGCGAGCGGGTCTTCGTCCACCTGCCCCCGACCCGGTCCACCGGCAGGGGCCGTGCCCGCATGCTGGGTCACGCGCTCGTCCCCGCCCGCGCCACGGTGCACGCACGCATCTCCCCGGAAAGCACCGCCGCGGCCCTCGATCACGACTACCTCTGGCTGTTGGGGCCCTCCCCGGCCATGGAGCATGCGCTGCGACTGCGCGTGGGCCAGGAGGTCGGCGCTGGCGTGCTCTACCGGGTGGAAGGGGAGGACCCGGAGACGCGGCTGCGACCCGTGCTCGAGAACCTCGCGCTGGGCGGGCCGGGCTGACCCCCACCGCGCATCCGGACCGTCCCCGGCTCAGGCCTCGGGCCCGGCCAGCTGCGGGTGTCTCCCGCACATCTGTTCCGCGAAGGCGCGGCCCGCGTCTTCGAAGAAGGCGAAGACCTCGTCGACCCCGGCACTCCGCAGCTCGTCCGCCTCGTCGCCGAAGCGGGTCGCGGCGGCGACCATCACCTCGGGGCTGCGGATGGGAGCGGCCTCGCGTGCGGCTTGCAGGTTGGAGTCGTGGTTCGACAGCGCGAGCAGCACCAGACGTGTCCCGCCGTTCGCCCGCACCCGGCGCCAGAACGACGCGTCGGTCGCATCCCCGTGGATCACGCGCAGACCCTCGGCGAGAGCGCTGTCCACCGTCTCGGGGCAGGAGTCGATCCCCACCACGCGCCCCGGGAAGCGTTCCGCGAGCTCCTCGTAGGCACTCCGCCCGATCCGTCCCATCCCGAGCACCATGGCGACGGCATCTCCCGGGTCGACCACCGATTCCTCGGGCAGGGGCTCGCCACGCTCCCAGCGCGCGAGCCGCTGCTCGAATCGCGCGAAGACGCGGCCCGCCACCGCGTTGAGCGGCGCGGCCAGCACGAAGCTGACGGCCACGGCCAGGGCGAGGACCAGCAGCCAGTCGTTCGCGAGCCAGCCGGTCTTCACCGCCACGCCCGCGACGATCAGTCCGAACTCGCTGAAGTTGCCGAGACCGAAGGCCGTGAGCAGGCTCGTCCGTGCCCGGACCCGCAACCGGGTCAGCAGCCAGAAGAAGAGGAGCACCTTCGCCGGAAGCAGCAGGTTGAGTCCCAGCGCGAAGAGCGTCATGTCGAGGGACGGAATGCCCGAGAGGCCGATCGACAGGAAGAAGCCGACCAGGAAGAGGTCCTTGAAGCCGAGCAGCCCCTTCGAGAGCTCGTCGGCGTTGGGACTCGACCCGAGCAGCACACCGAGGAACAGCGCTCCCAGATCGCCCTTGATGCCCACGTTCTCGAAGGCCTGGGCGCCGCCGATCGCGACGATCACGCCGAAGAGGATCAGGAGCTCGCCGTGACCGCAGCGCCTCATCAGCCCGATCAGCAGGGGCTTGAGGACCACGAGCGCCGCCACGATCCCCAACCCGACGGGTGTCGGGACCTTGCCGAGCGAGAAGGCCAGGAAGACGACGGCGAAGAGGTCCTGGACGATCAGGATTCCGATCGCCAGGCTGCCGTGGAGCGAGGCGGCCTCGCCCCGCTCTTCGAGGGTCTTGACGGCGAAGACGGTACTCGAGAAGGACAACGCGAAGCCGAGCAGCAGCAACACGCCGAGATCGAGGCCCGCCAGGAGCGCGACCCCGGCGAGGCCCGCGAGGTGGAACAGAAGGGCGCTGGCGACGATCACGGAGCCCGCGTGCGCGCTCGCCACTCCCCAGACCTGGGGACGGAGCAGGGTCCCGAGATTGAGCTTCAGGCCGATGGTGAAGAGCAGCAACGTGATGCCCATGTCGGCCACGCCTTCCAGCGCCTCGCTGCTCTCGTAGCCGGCGGTGTGCAGCGCGAAGCCCGCCACCAGAAAGCCCACCAACGGCGGCAACGCGAGCTGTCGCGCGACCCAACCGAGCACGAGCGCCACACCGAGAACGACCGGATCCATACACGCCTCCCGAGACCCGAGGTGGTAGCCCGGCTCGCCCGACGCGACGAGGTCCGCCCCGATGGGGCGCTAGAGTCCCGGCCCCATGATCCCGGCCCCCCAGTACACCCGACGCGAACGCTCCGGGCCGCTCTCGTTCACCACCAAGCTCTACCAGGGCATCGGAGCCATCCCGGACACCGTCAAGAACTTCGCCTTCAACACCTTCACCCTGCTCTACTACAGTCAGATCCTGGGGATGGATGCCTTCCTGGTGTCGATCGCTCTGGCGATCGCGATCGTGTTCGACGCGGTCACCGACCCCCTGGTCGCGACGATCTCCGACAACTCCCGCAGCCGCTTCGGCCGGCGGCATCCGTTGATGCTGGTGGCTTCGCTGCCGCTGGGTGTCGCCCTGGCCGCCGTCTTCCTTCCTCCGGCCGGCCTCTCGCACATGCAGCTCTTCGGCTGGCTGCTGACCTTTACCATTCTCACCCGCGGACTGATGACCCTGTACTTCGTGCCCTGGGCGGCCATCGCCGCGGAGCTCTCGGACGACTACCACGAGCGCACCTCGGTGATGAGCTTCCGCTTCGCGGTGGGCTGGACGGTGGGCGTGGGCTTTCCCTTCTTCCTGTTCAGCCTGATGCCGGGCAGCCCGGAGTTCCCGAAAGGGCAGCTCGACCCGAGCGCCTATCCGAGGCTCGCCGTCTCCGCCGGGCTGCTCCTCTCGCTCGGCGCACTGTCGACCACCCTCCTGACCTGGCGGGAGATCCCCTACCTGCGGCACCACATTGGAGAGGTCGCCGCATTCAGCGTCGGGCAGACGATTCGGGAGCTCAGGCAGGCGCTCCAGAACCGGCAGTTCGCGCTCATCTTCGGGATCGTGCTGGTCATGTCGGCGCTCGGCGGCACCACGGCCAACATCCAGCTCTACATGACCACCTACTTCTGGGGCCTCGGCAGCGAGGAGATTCGCTTCCTGTACCTGTCGGCCGTCGGCGCGGCGATCGCGTTCCCGCTGGTGGCGGGGGTGCAGCGCAAGTGGGACAAGAAACACATCCTGCTGAGCTGCGGGATCGTGAGCCTGCTCGACGGGATCGTGCTGGTGAACCTCCGTTTCCTCGACGTGCTGCCGGAGAACGGGGACCCCCGCCTGCTCTACATCCTCTTAGGCATGGGGGTCTTCGCGGCAGGCCTCGCCGTCATCCAGGGCATCATCGGGGCCTCGATCATCGCGGACCTGCTGGACGATCACGAGCTGCGAACGGGGTACCGTCAGGAGGGCATGTTCAATGCGGCCCTCTCCTTCTCCGGCAAGGCGATCTCCGGCCTGGGGACCCTGCTCGGCGGGCTGGTGCTGACCGCGATCTCCTTCCCCGTCCAGGTCAACGACCCCGCGGAGGTGCCGCCCGACGCCATCTTCCGCCTGGGGGTCGTGGTCGGCGTCGTGATCCCGCTCTTCTACCTGATCCCCTGCGCGCTGATCACCCGCTACCGCATCACGCGCGAGCGCCACGCCGAGATCCAGGAGGCGCTCAAGCAACGACGCAGTCAGGCGGCCGCCGGCGTCGCGGGGGGCGCCTAGGCGTGTCCCGCCCGCCGCAACCTCCCCTCGTCGATCCCTTCCAGGACGACGCTCCCCCCGAGCTGGCGGCGGTTCGCAGCGGAGAGGATCTCGACTGGAGCCGGGTCGAGGCATGGCTGCGGGACCGCCTGGGCGCGAGCCTCGCGCTCGAGGGCGACTTCGAGGTGATGCAGTTCCCGAACGGCGCCGCCAACCTCACCTACCAGCTGCGCTTCGGCGACCTCGAGTTGGTGCTGCGGCGGCCTCCCTTCGGCACACTGGCCCCCGGCGCGCACGACATGAAGCGCGAGTACAAGGTCCTCTCGCGTCTGTGGCGGCACTTCGACCGGGCGCCTCGGGCCTTCGCGCTGTGCGACGACGCGGAGGTCGCGGGCGCCGACTTCTTCGTGATGGAGAGACGGCGCGGTGAGGTCGTCCGGGGAGTGATCCCCGCGAGCATGCGACACCTCGAGGCGGTCGGGCAGCGGATCGGAGCCGCCCTGGTGCGGGCGATGGGCGAGTTCCATGGGCTCGACCCCGCCGCCTGCGGGCTCGCCGACCTGGGTCGTCCGGGTGGCTTCGTGGAGCGTCAGGTGGCCGGCTGGAAGAAGCGCTGGGATCTCGTCGCCGACCCGAAGCACGACGCCGCCATGTCCGCCGTCCATGACCGGCTGGTGCGCGCGATGCCCGCGCCCCAACGCGTGTCCTTCGTCCACAACGACCTCAAGCTCGACAACTGCATGTTCGCTCCCGACGACCCGGACCGCGTCATCGCCTTCTTCGACTGGGACATGACCACCCTGGGCGACCCCCTGGTCGACCTGGGCACCCTGCTCGGATACTGGCCGGACCGCGCGGACGGCGCGCTCGAGCGGCAGAGCCACCCGGGCATGGAGGCGATGGGGCTGCCGGATCGGGCCGAGGTGTCTTCGATCTACGCCGAGGCCACGGGGCTCGACGTGTCCCAGTCGGGCTGGTACGAAGCCTTCGCCCTGTGGAAGACGGCCACGGTCGTCCAGCAGCTCCACCACCGCTGGCTGGTCGGCGACAGCAGCGATCCGCGCATGGAGACCATCGCAGCGCGAGTGCCCGCGCTCGCCGCGACGGCCGCCGAACGACTCGATGCGATCCGGGGCGGCGGGCCGTCCTCCTAGGGCCCCAGACCCGGCTCGCCGCCGATCAGGGGCCGCTGAACACCTTGCCCGGGGCTCCGGCGTCCAGGGAGTCGCGCTTCGGGTCGTAGTCACTGGCGCCCGACTCCACCCAGCGCGCCAGCTCCGCGCGACCCACCACGAACCAGTGCACCTCGTCGGGGCCGTCGGCCAGGCGCAGGGTGCGCTGACTGGTGTACATGTCGGCCAGGGGCGTCCATTGGGAGACGCCCGTGGCGCCGTGGATCTGGATCGCGTCGTCGATGATCTTGCACACGCGCTCCGGAACCATCGCCTTCACGGCACTCACCCAGACCCGCGCCTCGTTGTTGCCGAGCACGTCCATGGCCTTGGCGGCCTTCAGCACCATCATGCGCATGGCTTCGATCTCGATGCGCGCCTTGGCGATCATCTCGGTGTTCTTGCCGAGGTTGGCGATGCGCTTGCCGAAGGCCTCGCGCTGCAGACCGCGCTTGGCCATCAGCTCGATGGCCCGCTCCGCGGCACCGATCGAGCGCATGCAGTGGTGGATACGACCCGGCCCCAACCGGACCTGCGAGATCTCGAAGCCACGGCCCGCCCCGAGCAGGATGTTCTCCTTGGGCACCCGACAGTCCGTGAAGCGCAGGTGCATGTGGCCGTGGGGTGCGTCGTCCTTCCCGAAGACCGTCATCCCGCCCAGGATCTCGACGCCGGGCGCGTCGGTCGGGACCAGGATCTGCGACTGCTGCAGGTGCGGCGGCGCGTCCGGATCGGTCTTGACCATGACGATCATGATCTTGCAGCGCGGGTCCCCGGCTCCCGAGATGTAGTACTTCTCGCCGTTGATCACCCACTCGTCACCGACCAGGGTGGCGTTGCAGGAGATGTTCTTGGCGTCCGAGGAAGCCAGGTCGGGCTCGGTCATCGCGTAGGCGGAGCGGATCTCGCCGTTGAGCAGGGGCTTCAGCCACTTCTCCTTCTGCTCGGGGGTGCCGACGCGCTCGAGCACCTCCATGTTGCCCGTGTCCGGCGCCGAGCAGTTCAGGGTCTCGGAGGCGATCGGGTTCCTCCCCAGCTCGGCGGCGATGTACGCGTAGTCGAGGTTGTTCAGTCCCTCGCCGGTCTCGGCGTCGGGCAGGAAGAAGTTCCAGAGATCATTGGCCTTGGCCTTCGCCTTCAGACCGTCGAGAAGCTCCAGCTGGCCCGGAGCCCAGGACCAGCGGTCTTCCCTTCCCTCGCCCAGCGCGAAGAACTCGCGGGTGACCGGCTCCACCTCCTCCCGGATGAAGGCCTTCACCTTCTCGTAGAGCGGCTTGGCTCCATCGGACATTCGCAGATCGAACATCTCATCGACGTTCTCCATTCCGGGCATGGGCTTCTCCTTCTGGGATCGGCCCTTCAGTCTAGGTCTCTGCCGCGACGCCCTCAATGTGGCTCTCGGGATCGCTGGCCCGTGCCACGGGATGTGCTTCGCTCTCCGCCGTGACGCCCGCCCCGTCCGCCCGCGCCCGATACACCCTGGCCGTGCTGGTCGTCGTCTACGTCTTCAACTTCGTGGACCGCCAGATCCTGTCGGTCCTGCTCGTGCCGATCCAGAACGAGCTGCAGGTGTCGGACTTCGCGATGGGCGTCCTCACGGGCGTCGCCTTCGCGATCTTCTACACCACCGCCGGCATCCCGATCGCGCGCCTCGCGGACCGCGGCTCGCGGACGACCATCATCGCGGTCGGCCTGGTGGTATGGAGCGGCATGACGGCGCTCTCGGGGCTCGCGCGCAGCTACCTGCAGCTCGCGGTGGCGCGGGTGCTCGTCGGGGTCGGCGAGGCGGCCGCGAGCCCGGCCTCGCACTCCCTGATCTCGGACTACTTCCCTCCCGAGAGACGCGCAACGGCGCTCGCCATCTACACGATGGGCGCGAATCTCGGAATCCTGCTCGGACTCGCCGGGGGCGGCTGGCTGGCGGAGTACTTCGGTTGGCGCACCGCCTTCTTCGTCGTGGGTCTGCCGGGGCTGGCGATGGCCGCGGTGGTGTACTTCACGGTCCACGAGCCCCCCCGCGGCGGTGCCGACGGCATCGTGGAGAGCGACTCCGCACCGGCGCGG